>JAHDHU010000087.1 GCA_020631135.1 Saprospiraceae bacterium
TAATATGCAAAGAAATCTATTTGAGATAAAAGAAGGTGAACTAAGACAATAAGTACAAGGGTAATGCAGAGTCCAATTTTAGATCTTGCGACCTTTAAATTTTTGATCGAAAAAATTGCAATCCAGATAAGAAAAAGAACAGTTGTCACTAGGAGCAATGAAAAACTCAAAACAGTTTTCCAATACTTTTTTTCAATGTTTAGGTGGTTTAAGAATATGGGGATTCCGCTAATTACAAACTTGTGGGAGTAGTTTTTTGGATCTCCTCTTAAAAAACGATTTTCTATTAACGAAGCATCGACCAGATACGAATGCAACTCACCAGAAATGGGATCAAACAGTTTTAGATCTCTTATCGTTGTATAATTTAATCCCTTATCAACCAGTAAAAAATCATTCTCAGTATTCGTACTATCGATTATTTCTGGGTGATTCCAATAGATTAGCTTATCGCCCTTATAAATATTTAAAACAACTGCATTTCGATTTACGGCTGAATGGGAGGAGTTTGTTGCAGCATCTAGTTCATTGCTAAAATTTAGGTTGGCAGGTATTAGCTTTTCAGATTGCGCAAATTCAGTTTTAATAAGTGATTCTAATTTTTTTAAATCTGAATCAATATCATTAGGACTCAATAGGAAAAAATGCGCCGCAAGGGTTGCGATTAGCGCAATGCCAAAAAAAAGATTGATTCGAGTAGAAATGTATTGTTTAATGCTATTTTTTTTTGACCATAAAAGCTTAAAATTAATGGAATTACATATTAAATAAAAATTTAATATTTAATCATTTTGATTTAAATCACTGCCAAAGGTGTTCATAAAGTAACTTTGTTTCTGATATCGCTTCATCGTATTTCAGATTTGAATTTGAAATAAGGAAAGTCCGGACAACGTAGAGTAACGTACCATGTAATAAATGGACTCCGATTAATGTATCGGTGATAGAAAGTGCCACAGAAAGCTAAACCGCTGCGATGCGTGCATCGTAGTAAGGGTGAAAACGTGAGGTAAGAGCTCACGCTGGCAAGATGTAAATCTTGTGAGGGGTAAACCTTGCGTGTTGAAA
Source organism: Saprospiraceae bacterium (assembly GCA_020631135.1). GTDB lineage: Bacteria > Bacteroidota > Bacteroidia > Chitinophagales > Saprospiraceae > JAHDHU01. The sequence continues at coordinate 1,069 of JAHDHU010000087.1, forward strand.
TGTCATGTATATTTTGGTTCGACTTGTCGAGTGTGTTACTCGCACATATTTGCATTAGCGAAGCCAAAAGGGGTAGGCAGAATAGATAAATGATGAAGGTTTTGGACTTGTCCGAAATAACAGAATCCGGCTTATAGATATCATTATAAAAAAAGCGGTGTACCATAAATAGGTACACCGCTTTTTTAAATTTTCTTGGCTTTTTATTTAATAAGACTCTGCTGGTTGGAAGTCAAACAAAAGCGAGAACCTTAATGTGTTATCTAAAGGATTTCTTCTATTATTGGTTGGTACCAAGTAAGAAAGATTTAGACCAAACACATTATATTTTAATCCCAAACCAACAGTTAAAAACTGTCGATCTCCTTTTAGAGGGTTTTCGTAATAATATCCTAATCTAACTGCAAATTGTTGGTCATACCAATATTCTACACCAACAGAATAATTAAATTCTTGCAGTTCTTCTGAAAAACCACCTTGCGCATCTCCAAAAGATCCTAATAATGCAGAAAACATAGATTGCTGTCTGTAATCGCCAATATTATCACCATCTGTATCAAATTCTGGATTAGGAATTTCGTTATCATTGGCATCTAACATTGTTGGTGAAACTGGAGTAGGAAGCAGCAATTTGTTGATGTCCAATGCGAAAGTCATTTGATTAAATTCGTCAAAATTTAATCGTACTGCAGTCCCTAAACCTAAATTCATAGGGAGAAAATCTTTCTCCTGATCATTGGTATAAGTAATTTTCGATCCAACATCAGATATTGTCAGACCCATAGTCCAATCTCCTGAATAAGAACCTAATTCAATTGGCTTTTTGTAGTGAATTGAAAGATCAACAGCAAAAGCATTTGCAGCTGAAATGTCTGTTCCTTGAACTGTCTGCCCAGAAGCCAGGTTTGAATAAATATACTTAGCAGTCAATCCTGTTGAGAATCTTTCGCTTAACTTTCGGGCATAAGCCACTGAAAATTCTAGCTCTCTAGGACTACCGAAACCTGTTGAATTTCCTTGATCATCCGTAAAATCGATATCCCCTAATGAGAAAAATCTTAAACCAAAACCTACAGTTGACAATTCGTCTATCTGTTTAAAGCCAGCTAAATATGCTAGGTAAACATCACTCAAACCTAAGTCTCTCAACCAAGGTGTGTAGGTCGCAGATAAACTCATGTCCTGTTCGGTGAATGCCAATTTTGCTGCATTGAAATGCATGGCATTTGGATCAGGACTAAGCCCAATTCCTACATCTCCCATCGCACCTGAACGTGCATCTGGAATAATGCGTAGAAAGGGACCAGCTGATAATATGGTATTAGGTAAACAATCTTGGCTCGCTAGATCTACGATACATCCTTGATCAGGATTGTATTGTGCCTGTACTTTTCCTACACACAATAGCGATGCAATAATAAATATTGCAGAAAATAATTTTTTCATGTTTGGACTAAATTAAGGAAGTCTAAAATTAATAATATATTAATAATTATTTTAATATAACTAGTTTTTCGAATCGGCTCTCTTGACTAGTATTTAACTGTTCAGAGCTTGCCTTTATTTTATAAAGATAAACTCCTTTTGCAAGATTCGATTCAAAATCGTCATTTCCGTTCCATTGAACATCATTTACGAGCCCATTTGTGGCAATTGTATTGGCTTGGATCGTTTTCACTAATTTGCCCGAAAGGGTGTAAATATTGACTATAACGTCCAGCGGGGTGTTTTTTAATTCAGTATTAAAATAAAATGAAGTATTTGTTGTAAATGGATTCGGGTAGTTTAAAACATTTTCCAGAGCACTTACTTCACTATCTACTACGAGAAATTCTGTCATGGCCTCAGCACTATTATTAGCAATATCCCAAGCCTTGACTCTAATTTGATGTATACCAAGATCAAGATCTTGAATAGGGTATTCCACTGTTCCACTAGTGTAATCATCTATTTCGGCTTCGTAAAATTCATTCAAAATGAAACTCTGACTTTCTTTTTCATCCAAAACTCCAGTCAAGTCATGCCCAATACTTGTTCCTGTGATGTTGATGCCGTTGTCATCACTTAACTTGGCGATCAAGGTAGTATTTCGACCAGTGGCATCGCCATAAGCAAAGTTGAGATTATCCATGAATAGGTCTATTTGAGGTCCTTGATCATCCACAATTGCATTTTCATTTGTTCCTCCTACTACTAGATTGCTATAGTAGCCTCCAGCATCTTCATTATTTCCATCCGAGGCATAGTAACTTATTTTACCCTTACCAAAAGCATAATCAATGTCTTTAGGTACAATAAACGAAAAGCTAAACATTCCTCCAGATACGGTGGCTGCTCCTTTAAAAATTATGTTTTTGTATACTTCAAATTTTACCTGGTTGTTTCCATCATTGGATAGAGTTTCTACTGTCGATTTTTTATCGTAAACAGTAGGATAAATTACTCCATTAAATCCTGAATTTAGATTGCCATTAAAATCTGCAATATATCCTTCAATCGTAACCTTTTGCAATGCTCCAATGGTGTCTTGATTACTTTGGTTGGCGTCAACTCCGTTTATTTTTGTGGTAATTATTTCATATTTGGGTAATGCCAATTTCATTGCTGGATCTCCAATCATCGCAAACTTTCGAGCATTTGTCCCGGAAATATCTGCAGGATTACTGTTTTTGGCTCTTCTCATAAGTTCACCCAATCGAAGGTATTGTCCATTCACTTTTGTGAATATTGTATCATAGACAGCCTCAGTCAGCCTTTTGTTGCCACTAACATACACTGCTCGTGTAGTTGTTAAAAGCGCAACGGCTGCTCCTTGAGGATTCATTAAGCAGATTTCTCCTGCAGTATTTATGGCCGGGTCATCAAAACCTGTAAAAGAACAGGTCGCTGTAACGAAGGTTGTCAATCGATCTAAGTTGTCATAAGATTGAATGTCTGTAACTTTTAAGACACGTTCTTGTGACCAACCTTTAGATCCACCATGGCCCAAATAATTTGTCAATAATGTACCCGAATTAACCTCTTTGTTCAGTGCCAATGTTGCATCAGGATATCGATCACCACCAGGTGTAGAAACTTGAGGGTATGCGTCCCAATATACTTTGGATTGATTAAAAATTGGGTTTTTCTGTTCCACACTATTGGCTATTCCGTTTGCTTGAAACAAATGTGTATTGGAATCTTCATCATCCGCGTTAAACAAAAGATTGAGTCGCCAATCTCCTAAACATGCTGGGCTTGTGTCATAATGTATAATTTTATTCACAACGGTATTTGCTTCCGCAGAATTTTTTGCCGGAATCCTACCTACTGCAATATCTAAAGCACCTGATAGGTTTAATCCCTCGGTGTCGCTCAATAAGGAATAGTAGTCGTCAGAAGGAAATGATTCGACTGGATTTAATGTAACCTTCGTTTGATAGGTTGGCACAAAGTTACCTTCAGGGACTCCTGGCATTTTATTTTGATAATCATAAGTGCCATCACCAAACAATAGTAGATAGTTGAAATTATCTGTTCTGTCATAAATCATTTTGGCAAAATTTCTAATCGCTGTTGGATCTACTCGTCCACTTGAAAATTCATTGTACAACTGATTTATATTGACCAAATCGACAACAAGCCCATCATTTTCTATCCGATGATCGGCCAATTTTTTGGCTGCTTCCTCAAGATCAGGATGATAAACAATCGCATAATCTGTTTCTAAAATTCCATGAATATTTTGATTGTCAACTGGACCGATTGCTTCGGGTTGTAAAAAGCCAGAAAAAGCAATAAATCGTTTTAATTTATTTTCGGTTTCGAAAGAGAATTCCTTTGTATCACCGATGTCGTTCGCATTCAAACTTTGCACATTGGCTAAGTCGCTAATGTCCCAGAGTTTGGTATTCGTCGCGTTTTTTAACCTCAGTGTGGCATTGGAGTAATTTTTTGATTCTAGATTGAAAAACTCCATTTGATTACCCAACATCTTCAAGCTTCTTTTAGCCTTCAGTTGAATAAAATCTAACCAACCTTCAGAAGTCGTTGAAGTAGCAGGATAATTGATTCTTATTTGAGGATTGGTATTTGAAAGCACTGGCTTTTCATTTAGCACTATCCTTCGAGCAAATAATTTTTCGACATCCTCAACTTGTACTGTACCAAATGAAAGAAGATAATCAATGTTATCAAAGCTCACAGTAGCTTCAGAGCTCGCGCCGCTTCTAGCAGCAAAAGCAAGAGAAAAATCTGCTTCTCCTGGAATCAAATCTGGTACACTGAAGAAATTTGAATACTCCTTAGTTCGTGTTATTTCAAATTTATCACCGTACCAATCTTGACCAGAACCTTGAGTAAGACCGTATGCGCCCAGTAAATTGGTCTTGTCTTCTTCGTACCGTAAATAATAGTCATATTCATCAAATACGAATTCGTTCGAATTATTACTTGATATAGAATTAATACGTTTTCCATTTTCGGATGAAACTTTCAAAAAGTAATAATTGGTTTCGTCGTAAATATTTTTGTTAAAAACAAAATCACCATTGACCTCAGTCCAAACATCTGCGCCTTCTGCATAAAACCTAATTTTATCTGTCTGATCGAAAGAGCCATCATTTTCTCCAATAACTTCAATTGCCAACTCATTAAGATCATCTATTCGCGATTCCCCAAGGCCTTGATTGAGCTTACCTCCACCATTTCCTAAAATTTGAATTTTTCTTGGATCAACTTCTTCACTATTTACACCAAGTTCGTTTAAAAACTGTGCATCCATTTCGTAAACGCCGCTCTCCTTAATGGCTATCTTATAAATATCACCATCCGATAGTTTGGAAATTGTGGTGGTAGGCATTCGCGTTGTAAGGAGTTGCTCTATTTTTATTTGGGCTTGAAAATCAAATTCTTCGATTTTGTAGACTTCTCCATTTGCCTCTTTAAAAGGAAATATTTTAACGCTGAGATAATATTGATTTCGCTCTTGAATGATTTTAGTTTCAATTGTGAAATCTTGTTTTATTTTGTCTTTCGATCTTTGGTCTTTAATGTCGACAAGCTCTGATTTTACATTTGTCAATTGAGTCACCACTGATCCATAGTTTTGAACCTTAGTTTTAAACTTAATAAAAGGTGTTTCGGGGTGGTTTATATCATATTGACATGTTTCGCAATCCCAAATACTCAATTCTTCTTGGCTCCAGGGCTTTTCGAAAATCCCTCTTTCAATCCACTCAATTTTAGTAGATTGTTTTACATTTTCTTGGCTAAGACCAAAATTTGTGAGAATTAATAAGTAACTGAAGACAAGAAAAGTTGATTTATGGACCATACTTTGCATTTTAAGTAATAGTTGCATTAAAATTGCATAAACTAAACGAGAATGTCGTTTAGTAATTGTGTGATAATTTTAGAGATATTTTAAAATAGTTTTCAGCGGACATTATTTGTTAACATGGATAAAGTAAAAATCAAACTCACTTGTTTACTTTTTTTTGTTTCATGCAGTTTCTTTTTGCGTGGACAAGATCCAGTTTTCAGCCAATTTTATAATGCTCCTTTGGAACTAAATCCGGCATTTGCTGGAAATTCATACGCGCCTATTTTCGCGATTAATTACAGAAATCAATGGCCCGCTGTTTCGAATGTTTACGAAACTTATTCAGTTTCATATGACCAATACATTGATCGGTTTAAAAGTGGAATTGGGTTTAATCTCCTTACAGATGATGCAGGCCAAGGTGCTTTAAAAACATTTAAGTTGAGTGGGTTTTATTCTTATAAATTAGTGATTCAAGATGACTTGCTATTAAAAATAGGTTTAGAAGCTTCCGCAATTCAATCAAGATTAAATTGGGATCTTTTTTCATTCCCGGATCAAATCAATCCAGAATTTGGAGCAATATCGCCAGGAGGGACGCCTTACCCTAGTTTTGAAAATAGGCCTGATAATTTGTCCAAGACCTTTTTTGATCTTTCTTCCGGTGTATTATTATATAGTCCGCTTTTCTATGCTGGAATGTCTTTTAAGCACGTAACATCCCCAGATGATTCTTTTTTAAATGGAGGCAACACCTTTGCTGGGTTACCTTTTAGGTTTTCGATGCACGGTGGGTTCCAAATAAATCTGGACGAAAGACGCAATAAGAGAGATGAAGGTTCGTTTATTACTCCAAATGTCCTGTTTGTCAAACAAGCTGATTTTTGGCAATTAAATACAGGTGCATACACAAGTTTAAAATCCTTTTTTGTTGGTCTTTGGTATAGATTGACTTCGACAAATTCGGATGCTGTGATTGCTTCAGTAGGAATGAGGTCAGGTATTTTTAAATTTAGTTACAGTTTTGACTACACTGTTTCAGAATTGACCTTAAATACTGGTGGAAGTCACGAGTTGGGAATATTAATCAATTTAGAGAGTATTTATCCACCGCGTTCTAAACTAAATGACTGCTTAAGTTTATTTCGCTAATTTCAATGTGGTATAATTTCTGCTCTTTAGAGATGTAATTTTTAATTGAAAGGTTGGACTGTTTTTATATATTTGCCAACCTCTAATAAATTTCAGGAATGAAAAATCTTTTGCAATTAGTTTTTTTGTTGTCTTTAACGACTTTTTTAGTCTCTTGTAATAATAAAGGTGGCGGAGAAAGATCAGATACAACTGGTAGAAAATATAACGATCCTGAATGGGGTGGTTTTGAGAAATTAGATTACGAAGGCCAAATCGCCGGACCTAACTTAGTACTAGTCGAAGGAGGAACTTTCAACATGGGTGCTACAGAACAGGATGTTACCTTTGAATGGAATAATATTCCAAGAAGGGTTACAGTTTCTTCATTTTACATGGATGAAACGGAGGTATCAAATACGGCCTATAAAGAATATTTATACGACATCCGTCGAAAGTTCATTTCATATCCAGACGTGTGGAAAAATGCATTGCCGGATACCTTGGTTTGGAGAGATGAATTGGCTTATAATGAGCCCTTAGTTGAAACATACCTTAGACATCCATCTTACGATGAATATCCAGTTGTTGGTGTAAATTGGTTACAAGCACAGGAATACTGTAAGTGGAGAACAGATGTAACCAACGAAATGTTATTGATCGAGAGAGGAATTTTAAATCCTAACCCTGATCAAGTTGACTCAGATAATTTTAATACGAAGGCTTATTTGAATAGTCAATATCAAGGAAACGTTCGTAAAAATTTAGAAGACAAATCTGTTGAAGGTGGTGAAAGAGCAGTAAGATTTGAAGATGGTATTCTTTTACCGGATTACCGACTTCCGACAGAAGCCGAATGGGAATATGCTGCATTGGCTTTGAAAGGAAAGCAAGCCACCACAAACGATGAAAATATTACCGATAGAAGGTTTTATCCTTGGGATGGAAATACAGCGAGATATAAGAAAAGAGATAAATATCAAGGAAAAATCTTAGCTAACTTTAAAAGAGGTAGAGGGGATTACATGGGTATGGCCGGAGCTTTAAATGATAGAGCTTCAACTCCAGGACCTATTCGAGAATTCTTCCCTAATGATTTTGGTCTATATAATATGGCTGGAAATGTTTCTGAATGGGTGCAAGATGTATATCGTCCTTGGACTGGCTTATCATTGAGGGACTCAGATAACCATGATTTAAATCCATTTAGAGGAAACGAGTTTAAGCAACTTGAATTGGATGAATACGGACGACCTGTTGAGAAAGACAGTTTAGGTCGATTAAAATATACCACTGTTGAAGACTCAACTTTAATTACTAGAGAAAACTACAAGAGAAGTAACGTAAAAAATTATTACGATGGTGATTCAACTTCTTATGTGTTTTATGGATATGGGGAAACAACGCTAATTAGTGATAAAGCGAGAGTGATCAAAGGAGGTTCATGGTCGGATAGATTATACTGGTTGTCTCCCGGTACTAGAAGATACAAAGATGAAGATAAGTCTGATCGTAATTTAGGGTTTAGGTGTGCTATGATTAGAGTAGGGGGGTCAGTTGGTAATGAAGACACTGGTGGAAATCACTTCAAGGAAAGTGGTAAAAAAATGAAAAGAAGATATAAATAAATTATACTAAGAAATTTAAAGCCCTTATCTAATTTTAGGTAAGGGCTTTTTTTATGGAGATACAAAAACTACATCAACTTTTTCTTTCATCCACTGGGGTCACCACGGATACCCGAAAAGTATCGAAAGGAAAAATATTTTTTGCCTTGAAAGGTGAAAGGTTTAACGGGAATGAATTTGCACAAATAGCAATTGAGAAAGGTGCAATTGCCGCGATCGTTGACGAGACCATTGAAGGAGAGCAAATTTTTAAAGTTGATAATGTATTGACACAACTTCAAGAATTGGCCTTATTTCATAGAAATTCATTCGAAATCCCGGTATTAGCAATAACTGGTTCTAATGGAAAAACCACCACAAAAGAACTTATCGCAAAGGTATTAGAACAAAAGTTTCGAATACACTATACCAAGGGTAATCTAAATAATCACATAGGAGTTCCATTGACTCTGTTAGAAATAAATGAAGAAGTTGAGTTTGCTGTAATTGAGATGGGAGCTAATCATTTAGAAGAGATTGCCACATTATGTCATATCGCCAATCCTACTGTAGGCGTAATAACCAATATAGGAAATGCACATCTTGAAGGATTTGGGAGCTTGGAAAATATTCGGAAAGGAAAATTGGAATTATTTGATCACATACAAGATGTGAATGGCATTTTTTTTCAAAACAAGAAGGATGATGCCTTAACCAAATTGCAATACAGAAAGTTAGTCGGGTTTGAAGCTTTCAAAAATCTAAATAAGAATAACTTCCCATTAGAGTTTATGCTTGAGCAGAATCTTGTAAGATCTTACTTATTTGGAGATTATAATCTCAATAATATCGCTTGTGCCAATAAAATCGGTGAATTTTTTGGTGTCGATTTATTAGATCGTATACATGCGATTGAATCTTATATACCTACAAATAATCGATCTCAATGGTTAAAAAATGGAAATATTGATATACTCATGGATGCCTATAACGCAAATCCATCAAGCATGTCCGAAAGCTTAAAGAACTTTTCTAAGTTAGAAGGAGAAAAATTGGTAATTCTTGGTTCAATGAAAGAATTAGGAAAATTTTCAGAAGATTTACATCATCAAACTCTAGCTGAACTTGTCAATTTAGATTTAACCAAATGCTTTTTGATAGGAGAAGAATTTGCTAAGTTCAAGACAAATTTCAACTTTTTATTCTTCGATTCTACCCGTGGATTGATACAATAT
>JAHDHU010000088.1 GCA_020631135.1 Saprospiraceae bacterium
GAGTTTTGGTTATTAAATTGAGTAATGCCCGAGTTTCGTCACTCGGGCTTTTTTATTTTAATTACCGTCGATTGCGGTTACCTTTGGACCTTTTACCCTTTCCACCTTTTTTCTGAAACCCACTTCTTTTCTTTGGCTTTGTATTCCACGCAGGAGTACTTCCCATATCTGTAAAAACAGGGGCTTTGATGATCTCCATCTCTATAAGACGCTCAATTTTGTGGAACTTATACATGTCATCTTCATTGATGAGTGTAATCGCAACTCCTGTCGTATCTGCTCGAGCAGTCCTTCCTATCCTGTGTACATAATCTTCAGCATCAGATGGCACGTCGTAATTGATGACTAAATTTATATCCTTTACGTCTATTCCTCTAGATAAGACATCAGTCGCGACAATTATTCTAGTTTCTTTTGATCTAAATTTCCTTAAGGCTAATTCTCGTTCACTTTGATCTAAATCGGAAGAAACCGCTTGAATTCCTCCATTTACCTTTCTAAGAGACCTAACAATCTGAGCAACTTTTTTCTTAGTTGAACTAAATATTATTATGCTTTTGTAATTAGGTTTATCTGCAATCAGCCTTTGTATGAGTTCATCTTTTTGCGTATCGAAAACGCAATATGCTACTTGTAATACACCTTTCGCCGGCTTAGATATGGCGATGCTAATTTCTTCTTGATCTTGGAGCAACGACTTTGCTAATTTCTTTATGTTAGGAGGAAAAGTGGCACTAAACAAAAGAGTTTGCCTTTTCTTGGGTAAAAAGCTAGCAATTTTTTCGATGTCTTCTATGAAACCCATGTCAAGCATTCGATCAGCTTCATCCAAAATAAAGTGTCCTATTTCGGAAAAATTGACATATCCCATATTTAAATGAGAGATTAATTTTCCAGGGGTTGCTACGATAATGTTGGCACCTTTCGTGAGAGCCCTTTTTTGCTCTTCGAATTCCTGGCCATCACCTCCTCCATATACAGCTTTTGAAGTCAGGTCAACAAAATATGAAAAGGCTTGTATTTGTTGTTCTATTTGTAAAGCTAGCTCTCTTGTTGGAGCCAAAACCAAACAATCACAGCTGCCTTCTTTAGGTTTTGATTCCGAAATCAATTGTAATACAGGGAGGATAAAGGCAGCTGTTTTTCCAGTTCCTGTTTGGGCACAAGCCAATAAATCCTTTTTATTTAATATTACCGGGATTGCTTTTTCCTGAATAGGGGTTGCTTTTTCGAAACCCATATATCCTAGAGCCTCTTGTAATCCTTCATTTAAACCCAACTCTTTGAATGTCATTAGCGTAAAAATAACATAAGATAGGAGCTTTTATGTCAAGAGCTTAGTTTACCATTGAATTAAGCTTGATAAACTATCTTTATAAGGCTCTCGATAATATTAAATATGAGATATATCTTTTTATTGATTTCGCTCTGTGCGCTAAATCTTGCGATTTCACAACCTCAAGCCTGTGGTCCCAATCCTATCATGGCAAACAATTGTGCAGATGCTTGTGTAATTTGCGACATAGATGGATTTACCGGCACTAATAATTTACAGGCTGGAGGCCAAGACATTGGAAATATATTCTGCAGTTTTCCAAATGACATGCATTTTATTGCATTTATAGCTGGGAGTACTTCCCTATCCATCAGAATTGATGTTTCTAACTGTTCGAACGTGGGTTCTTTTTCAAGTTTGGATTTAGGGTTTTATGAAAGCCCAAATTGTCAAGATTTTTTTCCGATTACGGAATGTTTTGACGATTTACCAGGTGGCAACTTTCATATTTTCACGACTGATGTGCCACTTACAATCGGCCAACACTATTATTTAATTATGGATGGAAGCAATGGCTCTATTTGTGATTGGACCTTTACTGTATTAGATGGTACAACTCAAGTTAATCCCTTAGATGCATCGGGTGAAATTATTTTACCTGAAGAAACATGTCCTAATTTTCCTACCACTATAATGAACGCCGGAGAATCTGGTGCCTCTTTATATTATTGGACAGTGGATGGATCGGCGGTCGCCAATGTGAGCGACGAATTTCAATACAGCTTTCCGGATGAGGGAGAATATGAAATATGCGTTCGAGCTGCCAATGCTTGTGATGAAGGACCTGAAATTTGTAAAACCATCAAAGTAAGAGAGATCGGAACATTGGACATCACCGAAACACTTTGTGACGGAGAATGTGTCGAAGCAAATGGTATTGATTTTTGTCAAACAGGTATTTATCAAGAAATAGTGACCTTGGCTAACGGCTGCGATAGCATAATCAATATCAATATTAATGTTTTACCACAACCAATTTCTTTTCCTGACTTGTGGATTTGCAGTGATGATTTTTTCTTTATCGGCAATACTCCATACAATCAAACCGGCAATTACTCTGGAACGGTTTTAACAGAAAATGATTGCGATAGTATCGTAAATCTAACCTTATTAGTTATTCAATGCGAGATCATTCAAACCCTAAGTCAAGTGCCTGTAATTTGCAATGGAACTGCTTCAGGAACTTTGGTTTTTTCAGTGGATCAAGGCACACCTCCATTAAGCTTTACTTATACCAATATTTTCGATCCGACGATTACCGGAAGCGGAACAACAAATTTGTTGGTTAACAATGAGATACCTAATATTCCGGCCGGAGAATATCAAGTATATGTGCAGGACGATTTTGGAAATGATGCAGTTGAGACAATTATAGTTACTGAACCAGCTCCGTTGGAGATTGAATTGGTACCATCTAATTATAACGGATATAATGTTAGTTGTTTTAATTACTTCAATCCCATCGATTCTACCATTACTCCTGGTGACGACGGTACTCTTCTGGCAAATGTTTCTGGTGGCGAACCTCCATATCAATATTTATGGAGTAATTCTCAAAACACACAAACAGCAGTCGGACTTACAGCCACTAGTTTCGAAGTTACAGTTACAGATGATGTTGGTTGTTCGATTGTAGGTAATTATACTTTAGCAAGTCCTGATTTGATTGATGCTAATGTAGCTTTTATTGATCCTAATTGTGATGGATTTGATACAGGTATTGTGCAATTTCAAAATGCGACAGGAGGAGTTGGGCCTTATTCTTATTCCTTTAATTCATTGAATTCTTTTGGGCAAGATTCAGTTTACGATCAATTGCTCGAGGGTGATTATAACATGTATGTCCAAGATGAAAATGCTTGTATAGTACAGGTATCTGGCACATTAACTGCGCCCGATATTCCAGTTATTGAATTTAGTAATAACCTTGAAATCGATTTAGGTGATACTATCCAATTATCTCCGCTATTAAACAATACGAGTATAGCAAATATCGAATGGATAAATTCTGCAACACAAGATGCATTTAGTTTGAGCTGCGGAGACTGTTTAGAACCTATTTCTTACGCTGTTAATGATTCTGGATATGTATTGACAATAAGCTCAGAAGATGGTTGCACTGATTCGGAAAGCATTCAGATAGAGGTAAACAAGATTCGTCCGATTTACATTCCAAATATTTTTTCACCAGATGGTAATGGAAATAATGATAAGTTTTTGATTTACTCAAACAGAGCTGTAGAAATCGTGGAAGAATTAAACATATTTGATCGTTGGGGCAACTTAATATTTAGTCAAGAAAATTTTCCAACCAATGACGAAAGTTTTTCTTGGGATGGTCTTTTCAAAAAGAAAAAAGTGGATACCGGTGTTTTAGTTTATCAAGCTAAGATTAAGTTTATCGATGGGGTTTCATTACCCTATTCTGGCACATTGACTCTAATCGAATAATAAAGAATTGACTTATTTCATTATTGACAAAAAAAAGATCCTTGAATAAAATTCAAGGATCTTTTTTGCTAGTAGCCCGTAGGGGAATCGAACCCCTCTTACCAGGATGAAAACCTGGCGTCCTAGCCGATAGACGAACGGGCCGTTTTACTTTTCTTCAAAAGCAACGCAAATATATTACCTTTCTTAAAAAGCAATAGTTTTAAGGCAAAAATTATTTAACAACATTTCATTTTCTTTTACGTCTTATTAATGTATGTTTTCTGTGCTTTTTAAAAATTCTGTAATTGTCATTAGTCTCATGTTGTTTTGTTTAAAGGGCAAAACACAAGAAAATCTATATAGTGACTCTATTTCGGTCAACTTTTTTCTACTGGATCAATGTAAAATTTCAGAATTTTATGCACCCTCTCTTCACAAATTTGCAGAAGAATACGACGAATTTCACTTTGTTGGATATTTTCCAAATTTTTCAAGTAAAAAAATAGCAATCGACAAATTTTCAATTTCCTACCAAATTCCTTTTGATTTAAAAACAGATTATTTTAAATCTAAGACGCAAAAGTTTGATGTTACCATTTTACCAACAGTAGTGGTCTTTGACGAAAAAAGAGAAAAAATTCTTTATAAAGGTAAAATTGACGATCGCTTTCATTCCGTAGGAAAACAAAAGCGTTATGTAAAGAATCATTATTTAAAAAATGCGCTTAAGAATATTGAAAGTAATAAGTCAATTGATACCGCTTTTACGCAAGCTGTAGGTTGTTTTGTTAACTTTGCAGATAGTTTGTCCAAATAAAATTTAATCATGAAACATTTTTTAACTCTTATCTTTTTTATTTTCTCTTTGGCGCCAATTTTTGCCCAGACATTTACAGAAGATATTGCTGAAATAATTTATAACAAATGTTCAACTTGTCACAGACCTGGAGAAATCGGTCCACAGTCTCTGACCAATTATGATGAAGTAAAAAATTGGGCTTCGACGATAAAATTTGTAACCTCCATGAAAATCATGCCTCCGTGGCAAGCTGATCACCAATATTCAAGGTTTTTAGGAGAAAACTTTCTTACCCAAACAGAAATTGACTTGATTTCTGACTGGGTTGATAATGGTGCCGAAAAAGGACCAGATGCAGCAGAACCGAATTTCCCTGATTTCCCAGAAGGCTCTCTTTTAGGAGAACCTGACTTAGTATTAACCATGACCCAAGCTCATGTGCACCAAGGCAACAATCAAGATGTCTATTGGTATTATGTTTTACCAAGTGGATTAACCGAAGACAAAGTAATTAAAGCAATAGAGTTTAGACCAGGCAACTCTAAGATTGTTCACCATGCTTTAATGTTTGAAGACACAGAAGGGATTGCAGCAGCCAGAGACGCCCAAAACCCTTCGCAATATGGTTTTCCTGAATTTGGCGGATTTGCACCGGGTGGAAATGGATTCGAAATATTGGGCCAAAAGGAATATCCTGGTTACGTACCGGGTCAAAAACCAATTAGGTTTCCTGAAGGTATGGGACAAACCCTTTCTGCTGGTTCCGATGTTGTTGTTCAAGTGCACTATGCACCATGGTCAACAACTGAAGAAGATTTAAGCTCCGTCAATATTTTCTTTGCCGATGAAAATGAACCGATTGATAGATTCGTACAGGATAGCGTCATGCTTCCATTTAATATTGCTCCAGGCGGTCTTTTAGGATTTGCTCAATTTAGATTGGACCCTGAAGAAATACAAACTTTTCATGGAACCTGGGAATTAGAAGAAGATTTAAGTTTTGTTGGACTTTCCCCTCACATGCATCTATTGGGTCAAGATTGGGAAGTTTACATTGAACACACAGATGGCAGTATGACTAACCTAATTAGAATTCCAGAATGGGACTTTAATTGGCAAGGCAATTATTTTTTTCCGAGACTTATAGTTGCGGAAGCAGGTTCTACTATTCATGCATATGCTACTTATGATAATACCTCTGAAAATCCAAACAATCCAAGTTCACCACCAATATCAGTTGGATGGGGAGAAAGGACTATCGACGAGATGTATTATTTACCACTCATGTACGTTCCATATCAAGAAGGAGATGAAAATGTAATTTTTGACAATGTATTAGATATTGATGATGAAATAAATATCGAGCCAAATAACATTGCGGCAATTTCACCAAATCCAGTTAGTGATCTAGCTTTTGCAGATATTAATCTAGAAAACGGAGGTGTCCTAAATATCGATCTACTTAATATAAAAGGTCAGAAAATAAGGAGTATTCGAAAAAACGAGTTTTTCTCCATTGGGGAACATCGAATTAACTTTAGAACTGATAATTTATCCGAAGGGGTTTATATGATTCATATCAACGGAAAAAATTTCTCATTGACAGAAAAATTTGTAAAAAACTAACCATAACAATTTAAAAGATTTTAAAAGGCTGTTCTTTTTGAATGGCCTTTTAGATTTAACCATAAACATGAAAATCACAGACCTCAACCTAAACAATCAGCGAGTTTTAGTTCGTGTTGACTTTAATGTACCTCTGAATTCGGCTCTGGAAATTACTGACGATACGCGGATACTCAAGGCATTACCAACAATCAATTTATTACTTGATGGCGGAGCTTCTGTGATTTTGCTTTCGCACCTCGGACGTCCTCAGAAAAAACTTACAGAAGATGGTAATGTCAATAAAGAAAAATTTACACTAAGGAACTTAGTTCCACATCTATCCAAATTACTAAACAGACCCGTTCATTTTGCCAATGATGTTTATGGCACCGAAGCCGTGACTCAAAGTCTTAGTCTTAATCCAGGAGATGTGTTGTTGGTAGAAAACACAAGATTCCATAAGCAAGAATCAAAGGGAGATTTAGAGTATGCATCCAGATTAGCAGCTTTGGGAGACATCTATGTAAACGATGCTTTTGGTACCGCGCACAGGGCACACGCATCAACAACGACAGTCGCCAAATTTTTTCCGAGACACAGAAAATCTTTCGGCCTCTTAATTGATCAAGAAATTGAAAAAGCAAACCTGCTAATGGGAAGCCCAAAAAGACCATTTGTAGCAGTCGTTGGTGGTGCTAAAGTATCCGATAAAATAAAATTGCTTGAGCGCCTGATTGAAAAAGTGGACAAAATTTTAATCGGTGGAGGGATGGCTTACACATTCGTGAAAGCAAAAGGCGGTGACATTGGAAATTCTCTTTGCGAAATAGAGCACTTAGATCTTGCCTTAGAAATTCTATCAAAAGCGGAACGCAATAATGTGGAAATCGTTTTACCGATTGATAGTGCATGTGCCGAAGGATTCCATGACAATTCCCCAATATTTCATAATTCTAGTTCCATTCCTGGTAATCAAATGGCTTTGGACATCGGCCCAAAGGCCATTGAAACTTTCAAAGAAAATATAGGAAATGCTAAAAGTATTTTATGGAATGGTCCATTAGGAGTTTTTGAATTTAAACACTTTCAATTAGGCACATTCCAAATTGCACAAGCGGTGGCTGATGCAACACAAAATGGAGCATTTTCATTGATCGGAGGTGGTGACTCAGTAGCAGCTATAAACCAATCAGGTCTAGCTGAAAAAGTTTCGCATATATCTACTGGCGGTGGAGCTATGTTAGAATATCTAGAAGGAAAACTCCTGCCCGGTCTCAATGCAATTTTGGATTAATCCAATCTTTGGACGAGTAATATTAAGGTTAATACGGTTGTAGCTTGAGCTACACTATCCGTCAAAATCTTACCCCAGTCGATGGGTTCTTTATTCTCGTTATTTTTATTTGTGTCAGGTGGCTTAAATCCAACTTTAATCGTAGACCCTTTGGTAACATTAGGGTATTTTCGATAAAACAATTTCCATTTAGATTTTTCTATCTGTCCATTTGGGTGTTCTACAAAGACAGATGATTTTTGTCCATTCTCAGCAATGCCACCGGCATACTCATCTATATAAAACTTGGCATCTTTGCCTGGATGGTAAGGCACATTGATTTCGTTTTCAGGCCCAACCTCCTGACCAGAAAGCACTTCTTTAACCTTTGTTGCTCCAATAATTCGTACAAATTCCTTTTGTTTCGGTATAAATAATTTATCACCTTGTTGTACCGTAAAATTGAATTTGGAACTAGAGTTTTTAACTATCTCATCCAGTCGTATCACTACCTTACCAATACCATCTTTTTGTCTGATCAATGTAGCCCCTTCAGGAAAGCCTTCTGTCGTCAAGCCTCCTGCACGATCTATGATGGAACTTATCTTTTCATTAGGACTAATTATTGGATACAACCCAGGATAAACAACCTCTCCTTCGAGAACCACAAATTTTTGTAGTTCAAAGTCCGGAACAAATCTCACTAAAACCGCATCGTACGGTTGCAATGAAAAATTAGGATTATCCGATTGGATGATATTAAAATCACTATCCAGTTCTAGATTGGCAATAATAGTACTCGTTGGTTCATTGTCTTTAAAAACAATCCGCGAAATTTCTACCTTGTTTAATGCCGCTCCAAATTTGAAACCACCAGCAAGCAATAAGGCATCTTTCAACATCATATTTTTGCCATACTTAAATCTTCCCTCTCCACTTACAGCACCTCTAACTTCAACATATGATTCTTCAAGAAAGTCATTTTCGGAATAAATGTGCAATTTGTCAAATGGAGATAAAATCACGTTGTCTGGATGATTCTCATTATCGATGATATTTTCCAAATCGATCCGTGCATAAATCGCTGTTTTATTTCGAAGTGGATCTACCCTTTCAATAATTGCTTTCATCGATGCATCTCTTCTTAAACCACCTGCAAGTGTAATTAAGTCTGAAATACGTACTTGCTCCCCTGCATCAAAAGAATATTCGCTAGGAACTCTAATTGCACCATCAACACTAATTGACATTTGATCCACAAATCTAGATTTAGCCCAGATTGTTAAAGCATCTTTATCCTGTAAAACCAAATCGATCGCTCCATTTTGATTTTTCAATATTTCATCAATATTTATTTTGGAGTAAGTTGAAGTCAAATCTGCATTCTTTCTGATGAGAAATGCAGCATCTGTTTTTGACTGTTCTTTCAGACCTGCCAATTTGAGTAAGTCTGAAATGCGCATTCCTTGGAATCTTTCAAATTTTCCTCCATTAATAACTTCACCACTTATATTGACATAATTTTGAACATCTATTTCGATAGATTTAATGTTGATAACATCTCCATTCTTTAATTCAAACTTTTTTCGTCCACTGACGAAATCATTATAAGAAACATCAATAACCTTTTGTCTATCTTGATCAAATCGGACAATTTGTATGGTTTTAGTAAAAGCGTTTTCCTTCAAGCCACCAGCGAAATCAACTAGTTCTCTCAAATTTTCATTTGGCAACAATTCGTATTTCAATGGCCTATTTACTGCACCGTTGATTTGGACAACTTTTTCTACGACCGGCACGACTATGATATCTGCCTCTTCAAGATAATAATTACTTGAAATCGACGGGTCATTCATGTATTCATATACATCAATAAATTTGATGTCTCCATTATTTTTAATCAACTTAATTTTTCTGATACTTCCTATATCATTAGGACCATTTACGGCTACTAATGCACTAAAAGCTGTATTCAAAGCTGGTAAGGTAATCGGACCTGGATTTATAACATCTCCATAAACACTGACTTGAATAGTCCTCGAGTAGTTTAAAGTAATTTCGAACTGGCCTCTTTCAAAACTATAATAATTCGAAAATACTTTACGCAACTTTTCTCGTGCCTGTTCCAAAGAAAGCCCTTTAAGAAGAACTCTTTTAGCTCCACTTAATATTTGTATATATCCATCCTTCGAAACCGTGAATTCTTGGTCGATTTGAGATCTTCCCCATATTGAAATTCCAATTTCATCGCCTGCTCCCAATATATAGTAATCCGGAGCTTTAATTTCTTCCGATTGTTGATAAACTTTTATCGTTTTATTTCGAAATACTTGTTGTCCATAAATCTTAGAAGGTGGTAGTTTTTCATTTTCAACAAATTCCTTTTCTACTTCTTCTACAACCTTGTCCTCAATCGGCTCTACTTCATCTATTTCATCGATCGTTACACCTTCCTCAGTAGAATTAGATGTCCCAGAAGAATCATTGGCTGAATTTTGCTTACTCTCCAAATCCAAAATAATGGCTTCCAATTTAAGGATTTCATCAGGCGTAAAATTGGCAATGTTGTCAGGATTCAATCCCTCCGCAATCATTGCATTTTTTACTTCTTGCTCGTTTAACCCTCTTTTAGATAATTCTTCATTTACCTCTGCTTGGGATAAGCCACTTTGGGCTATGACACCGATGCTTATAAAGAGTATGGAAAAGGTCAATAATATTTTTATTCCTTTGCTTAGCATTCTAGCTTTTATTTAATTGATCGATTATTGTCGCGCACATTCTCTTCTCAAGCTTTT
>JAHDHU010000015.1 GCA_020631135.1 Saprospiraceae bacterium
TCGACCTCAGCATTATGAATGCTGCGCTCTAACCAGCTGAGCTACCACGCCATGTATTTGTGGCTTTTTCGGGCTCGCAAAGATATAATTTTTACATTTATAGAACAATCATGAAGCCTAAACCTATTCTTTTAATTCAATTAAAAAATATATGTTTTTTCCAGTAGGAGACGATCCCAATGTAGGCTTACACAAACCCTTGTTCTCTTACGCTTTTCTTGTGGCCAATATTTTAGTTTACTTATATCAATTTAGTCTTTCAATGCCTCAATGTGAGTCTTTTATGGTTCATTTTGGAGCTATTCCTGCAGAAATCACAGCTGGAGAGGATTATTTCACTTTGTTTACCAGCATTTTTTTGCATGCAGGATTTCTCCACATATTAGGTAACATGATATTCCTTTGGGTTTTTGCCGATAACATAGAATCGATTATTGGCAATTTAAATTTTTTGATTTTTTACCTCCTTGGTGGATTGGCAGCAAGTGCTGTACATATTTTATTGAATGCCTCGAGCACCATCCCGACAGTTGGTGCAAGCGGAGCCATTGCAGCTGTTCTAGGAGCTTATATCGTAATGTTCCCTAAATCAAAAATCAAAGTTCGGTTCCTACTTTTTAAACCATTTACAATGTCTGCATTAGCTTTTCTTGGTATTTGGTTCTTTCAAAATCTATTTTCGGGTATTGGTTCCCTTGGACCTGAATCTGCCCAATCTGGAGGAGTCGCCTGGTGGGCGCACATCGGAGGATTCGTTTTTGGTGTTTTCTCGGGACTCTTAGTCAAAAAAATCTTTCAAACAAGTGATTCAAATAGTTACGTTTAATACCGGTTATTAATCATTCTATAACGTCTTAGTTAAACAAAAATTAAAATAGAAACTCGCTGTTATCAGGAGCCTTAAAGAACTAGTCTTATAGGTGATTGATAGAGCAAACAGCTTGTTTCAATTGTATTTGATCAGCATTACGTAGGGGCCTCAGAAGTGAAGGCCCTTTTTTATTTCCCACCATATTCTTGTTAGAATCAAGCTATTTCTAACGATCTTTGAAAATCTATGTCTGCCAAATCAATATATTTCGCTTCGGATTTCCACTTGGGTGCTGATACCGAAGTCGAATCGAGCAAAAATCGAGAGTTAAAAATATTGAGGTGGTTAGATTCGATAAAAAACGATTGTGATGAACTCTACCTACTTGGAGATTTATTTGACTATTGGTTCGAATATATTGAAGTTATTCCCAAAGGCCACGTTCGTTTTCTTGCCAAGCTTGCTTCATTCGTAGATTCTGGTATTCCCGTTCATATATTTACCGGAAATCATGATATGTGGATGTTTAGTTACTTCCAAGATGAATTGGGTGCGATCGTTCATCGAAAACCTATCAATAAATCACTTCAAGGGAAAAAACTGCAATTTGGTCATGGTGATGGACTTGGGCCAGGAGATCATGGCTATAAGTTTATTAAGAAGATATTTGGCAATCCCATATCACAATTGCTATTTGCAAGGTTGCACCCAAATCTTGCTATTCGTATTATGAGGATTTTATCACAACGCAAAGATAAAGTCGAACAAAAAAGAACAAGTTATAAAGGGGCGGATCAGGAATGGTTAATTAAGCATTGTGAAAAAGAAGTAATCAAAGATCATATTGATTATTTCATTTTCGGTCACCGACATTTACCTATCGACTTCACTTTAAGCAATGGAACTTCGAGATACATAAATCTCGGAGACATGATTCATCACAACACCTATGCTGTTCTTAAAAATGGTAATTTAAGTATTCAAACCTTTGAAAATCAAGATGTACAAATATTTGGCAATTAGTCTACTTATGTTTTCTTGCAAAGTTCAAGATAAAATTGAACCGATCGAGATCGCATCACAGGACTTATCTCATCTATATATCGTGGACCAAGTAGATTTTATGGAGCTTGATAAGTTCGAAAATTTATATTGGGTAAATGGCAAAAAATTATCTCTAAAAGATTTTCAAAATGACCGAGAATACACCTACGAAAATGATCGATTGGGTAATATCAGTTCTTTAGATGTTTCTAATCCGCAAAAAATTCTTGTTTATTATGATGACTTTGATATGGTCATTTCACTAGATAATACTTTATCAGAAAGATCAAGAATTGACCTAAAACAATATGATTATACTGATATCAATGCAGTTGGTCTTTCGAATGACAATAATGTTTGGTTGTATGATCCGATAAGTTTTCAATTGAAAAAAATAAATGAACGTGGTCAAACCCTAGCTGAAAGCCTCAATTTGAATTCTTTAAATCTCGACCTTTTTGATCCTACCAAAATCATAGAAAAAAACAACATTGTTTACGTCAATAGTCCAGAAGACGGAATATTTGTTTTTGACAACTTAGGCCAGTTTATAAAAATTATTCCTTTGACCGGAATAGATGATTTTCAAATTATCAAAGACAATATTGTTTACGCCAATCAAAATGGAGCCTTTTTCTATTCTACGGTTCATTTCGATATGTTTCAGATAGAAGCCATTGACGAAAGTCGTAGAGAAACTTGGAAACAGTTTCGTTTAGCGAAAGAAAATTATTTTCTCGCATTCGCGAATGGCATTCAAAAAGGAAAAAGATAAATGATCTATCTTTGATTTATGGAACAATTTGAGTCATCAAAACCTGGAATAAAACAAGCGCTAAAATCACTAGGTTTTGGTGGATTTTTATTTTTTGCAGGAATTCGCACCGAGGAAGAAATTCAATTGGGAGAAACTGATTTTTCACATTTCATGTCAAGCTTTCTTATACTTTTTGGAGCCTATGTCTTGTACACAGGTGTGAAAGAGTTGATCCAAACTTTAAAATAAAAAAGGAGCTTCCCTAGACAGAAAAACTCCTTTAATTAATATTTTAAGAGACTGACTATACAGTCATGATTTCTTTTTCCTTTAATTCTAACAACTCTTCAACCTTTTTTGCACCATCTTTTATTAGTCCATCTATTTCTCCCTCTCTTTTTTTACCCTCATCTTCAGGATAACCATCTTTAACCTCTTTTTTCACAAAATCCATCATCTTTTGTCGAGCATTACGAAGTGAAATTTTACAATTTTCACCAATACCCTTAGTTTGCTTAACCAATTCTGCCCTCCGTTCTTGAGTCAAAGGCGGAATATTAATACGCACAAATTCTCCATCATTCATCGGGGTAAGGCCAATATTTGCTGCAAAAATTGCTTGTTCAATCGGAGCTAGCATCGATTTCTCCCAAGGCTGAATACTCAATGTTCTTGAATCAACTGCCGAAACATTCGCCACCTGCGATAAGGCAGTAGGAGTACCATAATAGTCCACCTTAACTGAACTCAGCATGTTAGGAGATGCTTTACCCGCTCTGATTTTACCCAACTCATCTGCAAGATGCTGAATCGCTTTTCCAATGGTAGATTTTCCGTTGCTTATCGTGCTTTCTATAGTTTCACTCATGGTACTAAGTTTTAAAATTAAAAGACAATTGTCTAGTCGTTTCCTAGCATTTGCAATGCAAAATAAAGAAACATTACCAATGCTGATAAAGCAGCTGAAACATAAGTCATGGCAGCCCACCACAAAGCATCTTTAGCTCCTTCGTATTCTGCACCAACAGTCGTTCCAGTATTATCCAACCATGCCAACGCTCTTCTACTTGCATCAAATTCAACTGGCAGTGTTACTAAACTAAATAGAGCCGCGACTCCAAAAGTTACAGTTAAGGCAATCATAAACAAACTGCCAACACCTGCTCCCATTGCTCCCATTCCAAAAATGAAACCCATGAATAAAAACTGTTGAATTCGAGTTGAAAACTGTACGGCAGGGACCAATTTAGATCTTAACTGCAACATACTGTAGGCTTCGGCATGTTGGACAGCATGGCCACATTCATGCGCAGCTACGGCTGCAGCAGCAACGTGTCTTCCTTGGTAAACTTCAGGGCTTAAGCTCACCACCTTGGTTTGCGGATTGTAGTGATCAGTAAGCATACCTTGACCCTGAGTGATTTTTACATCATGCACCCCATAATGATTGAGCATCTGCTGCGCAATCTCTGCACCTGTCATGCCACTAGAAGTGGGTACACGGCTGTATTTTTTAAACTTACTCTTTAGCCTCGAGCTGATTATAAAACCAACCAAAGTGAAAAATCCTATTATTACATAATATAGCATCATAGCTTAAAATATTTCTAGTTTATAAATTTTAGTTAATAATATCAAATCCTGTATACTTTCTTAGGACTTCTGGTATTATAATGCCGTCACTACTTTGATTATTTTCAATTAATGAAGCCATTATTCTTGGCAAAGCCAATGCACTTCCATTTAAGGTATGCACCAAATGCTTTTTACCATCTCCATCCTTAAATCGCATCTTCATACGATTACTTTGGAAAGTTTCAAAATTGGAGACTGAACTTACTTCTAACCATCTCTTCTGAGCTCCAGAATATACCTCGAAATCATAAGTTAAGGCAGAAGCAAAACTCAGGTCACCACCACATAAACGCAAAATACGGTATGGCAGTTCCAGTTTTTTGAGGATTCCCTCGACATGATTAAGCATTTCGTCTAAAACCTCATAAGATTTGGACGGATGTACCATTTGAACGATTTCAACTTTTTCAAATTGATGCAATCGATTTAATCCTTTTACATGTGCTCCATAAGAACCAGCCTCTCTTCTAAAACATGGTGAAAAAGCTGTGTATTTTTTGGGAAGATCTCCTTCAGCTAATATTTCCTCTCGATGAATATTCGTAACTGGAACCTCAGCTGTAGGAATCAGATAAAAATTATCATTGGTAACATGATACATTTGCCCCTCTTTATCTGGCAGATTTCCTGTCCCGATCGCCGAAGCTTCATTTACAATAAACGGTGGATTCAATTCGAGATAACCGGCATCACCCGCTTCATCCAGAAAAAACTGAACCAATGCCCTTTGTAATCTTGCACCTTTACCCATATACAATGGAAATCCCGCACCAGTAATCTTAACCCCAAGTGCAAAATCTATCATATTATATTCATTCACTAAGTCCCAATGAGGCTTAGCTTCTGCACCTAAATCAGGTAAATCGCCCACTAAGTCTTTAAATACTTCATTGTCTTCATCCGAATTACCCGAAGGAACCAATTGGTTTGGAATGTTTGGAACTTGAAAAAGTAATTCATCTAATCCAGATTTAGTGGACTTCATATTTTCTTCAAGGCCAGCGGACATATTTTTAAGCTCGGTTACTGTAGTCTTTAATGCATTGGCCTCTCCTTGCTTACCTGACTTAAACAATTCTCCTATTGTTTTAGAATGTGTGTTTATTTTAGACAAAATATCATCATGTTCCGTTTGAATTTCCTTTCGTTTATCATCCAATACGATAATTTGATCTAGGATATTCATTTGATCTTCAGACCACACCCTCTTTTTTAATCCTTCAACAATCTGTTGACGATTTTCCCGTATAAAGCTTACTTGTAACATAATTTCTTGACTTAGAGCACAGCAAAATTGCGACTAAATAAAGTCTTGTTCTAATTAGAAGGGAATAAATTTTCAGGAATCCAGAAATTTCAAAGTGTACAGTTTCAGTTATATGTTATCACTAAATCACTTAAAAACTTGTTAATTTTTCAGATAATATAGGTTTCTGCTTTACTTTTTAAATAAAAGGGCATAGTTTTATAGAATCTAATTATTAAAATAAACTCTTATCTATACGAAAATAGCTCTACACTGAATTAAAAACTGATTTTTAAATTTTAATGTAGATAGCTATGAGCGTATTAAATCTTACCGACCAAGAGTTAATTAAGGAGTACTTAAAGGGAAATGAAAAAGCATTTGAAGTGCTTTTAAATCGTCATCGAGATAAGATATATACTTCTATATATCTATTTGTAAAAGATCGTGATAAAGCAGATGATATTTTTCAGGATGTGTTTATTAAGATTATAAACACCCTTAGAAAAGGCCGATACAATCATGAAGGAAAATTTGTGCAATGGGCAATGAGAATTTCTTACAACATGTGTGTAGATAATTTTAGAAAGAATCGTCGCCGAACAAAGGTAAGTGCGACTGAAACTTTTGACATTTTCGATGTTTTAGAAAATCAAGATGATAATCAAGAAACCATCATGATTAAAAACCAATCCCATAAAAAAATCAAAGAACTCGTGGACCAGTTGCCTCCAGAGCAAAGAGAGGTCGTAATACTTAGACATTACGCTGATATGAGTTTTAAAGAAATATCTCTGTTAACCCGTGTTAGCATCAATACTGCCTTAGGAAGAATGAGATATGCTCTGATCAACATGAGAAAAATGGTCGGGGAAAAAGAATATTTACTTAAGTAGAATTAAGAATTAGCTTATATACAAACTATTTTGTAGAGGTGATGCTAAAGTGTGTCACCTTTTTTTTTGCTTGCTTTAAAATATTACAGTTAACTAAAAATCGATTTAGCTCTTTTTTAGCTATAATGTTTTTTGTGACATGCGTCAAAGAAATTCCTTCTGTAAATTTGCAGCACCTATTGATTAAACTATGAGATATCTTCCTTTTCTTTTGTTGTTAGTTTTGATTGCGTGTAAAGACAAAAACACTTCCGAAACCTTCGTTAAAACTGGTGATTCTATATTAGACCAAATGTCTTTAGATATAGCTAAAAATCCTTCTAAAGCAGAATTATATCACACGCGTGCAAAATATCTATATGAAGTAGAAAGCTATGACCAAGCAATTAGAGATATGCATTCTGCCATTCAATTAGATTCGATGAACCCTCAATATTATCATCTAACAGCAGACATTTTTCTTGATTACTATAAATCTGATTCAGCTCTTAAGGCAATGGAAAAAGTTGTTTCGCTTTATCCAGATAGAACTTCTTCGCTTTTGAAACTTTCAGAATTACAACACATTCTTAAACAGTATGACCCTAGTATTTCAACAGTCAATGATATATTAAAATATGATCCGCAAAATGCTGAGGCATATTTTATGCTTGGTTTAAATTTTAGGGAAATGGGTGAATCCGAAAGAGCGATCAATAGTTTTCAAACTGCTGTAGAGAATGATCCGGAACTTATAGATGCATGGTTGATCCTCGGTAACCTTTACGAACAAGCGAAAGATACACGAGCATTGGACTATTACAATAGCGCAGTTGCCGTGAATCCTGAAAACGTGCAAGCATTACATAGTAAGGCATATTACCTTCAAAATCATGGGAAGATTGAAGAAGCACTTAACATTTACGATCAAATAAATACATTGGATTTGGATTATAAAGAGGCACATCTAAATAAAGGTATTCTATACATCGAGTTAGATAATAACAAACGTGCACTGGAAGAATTTGAAATTCTTTGCTCAACACATCCGACCTTTCACCTTGGTTATTATTACAGAGGAGTGGTAAATCAGCTAGAAGGAAACAATGAGGCTGCTTTAAATGATTTTCAAAATGCCCTCAATTTAAAATCAGATTTTACAAGAGCCCAAGAAGCAATTGATCTAATTAACGGTCAAATAAATTAATTGTCTTAACTTAAATCGATAATCAAAACAACTATTATGAACTACTTTTTAACTGTACTTAAAAAATATGCAGTTTTTTCTGGAAGAGCTCGCAGAAGCGAATATTGGTATTTTGTTTTATTTAGTACAATAATTTCTTTTGCCTTGGCCTACCTTGATGTAGCTCTTGGAACCTTGTATATAGGTATGATTTACTCATTGGCTATTTTAATACCTTCAATTGCAGTGGCAGTTAGAAGAATGCATGATGTGGGTAAAAGTGGCTGGTATTGTCTAATACCTATTTACAATTTAATCTTGGCTTGCACCAATGGTGATGTTGGAACCAACAAATACGGTCCAGATCCAAAGAATCCAGAGGCCTCGGTAGCTGATCACTTAATCGAAGATTAAAATATTTATCAAAAATTCTTCTTGTCAAGAATGCTTAATAATTATATTTTAACATATTACGATTTTTTTTAATATATTAGTGGTCATTTTATTACTCAAATAATCGACTATGGCCATATTAAAAGTAATTGAGGTGCTTGCAAACTCCACCAAGAGTTGGGAAGACGCCACAGCAAACGCTATTAAAAGAGCGTCCAAATCAGTAAAAAACATCAAATCAGCCTTTGTGCAGAGTCAATCTGTAACTGTGGCTGGCGGAAAAATTAAGGATTACAGAGTGAATGTAAAAATCACATTCGAAGTAAAAGCTTAATCAAAAATTTAAAAAGGTTACCGAGGAAATAAACCGCAATTTTCCTTAACTAATATCTGAACAATATTTAACGGTAACCTTTTTTTCTTCTTTCTTCCTTCCATAATATTTTTAAATCCTGATTAGTGCAAACCAGGAAAATACTCCACATACTCCGTACCTTTGTTTGCTTAATTAGGAATAAAGAGGATTATGATCAATATCACTTTTCCTGACGGCAATGTTCGTCAATACGAAAAAGGAATAAATTCTATCGATGTGGCGAAATCCATATCTGAAGGACTGGCAAGAAATGTAATCGCTGCAAGTATTAACGGTGAAACTTGGGATGCCACCCGTCCAATCAACGAAGATGTTCAAATCAATTTATTCACATTTAAGGATGCTCAAGGGAAAGCAGCATTTTGGCATTCTAGTGCGCATCTAATGGCGGAAGCATTAGAAGCTTTATATCCAGGTACAAAATTCGGAATTGGACCTTCAATCGATAATGGTTTCTACTATGATGTCGATACCGGGGACAAAACTTTAACTCCGGATGATCTACTGGACATCGAAAAAAAGATGTTAGAGCTAGCCAGAGAAAAGAATGATTACGTACGCAAAGAAGTAAGTAAAACTGATGCGATCAGTTATTTTAAAGAAAAAGAGGATCAATATAAACTTGAGCTCCTGGAAGAGCTAGAAGATGGCACAATAAGTTTTTACACCCAAGGCAATTTTACCGATTTATGCAGAGGTCCGCACATTCCTAACACAGGAATAATTAAAGCTGTCAAACTAACAAGTTTAGCTGGAGCATACTGGAGAGGAGATGAAACGAGAGATCAAATGACCCGGATTTATGGAGTCAGTTTTCCAAAACAAAAAGAACTTACAGAACACCTGGCCCTAATCGAGGAGGCGAAAAAAAGAGATCACCGAAAACTTGGGAAAGAATTGGAACTGTTTATGTTTTCTCAAAGAGTTGGATCTGGTTTACCTATTTGGCTTCCAAAAGGAACTCAACTCAGAGAAAGGCTCCAAAATTTTTTAAGAACGGAACAAGAAAAAAGAGGTTACAAAATGGTGGTAACTCCACACATTGGAGGCAAAGATCTTTACGTTACATCTGGCCACTATGCAAAGTACGGTGAGGACAGTTTTCAGCCCATAAAAACGCCAAGAGATGGAGAAGAGTTTTTATTGAAACCAATGAATTGCCCACACCATTGCGAAATATTCGCAAATGCACCTCACTCTTATAAAGAACTACCCTTACGAATTGGAGAATTTGGAACGGTTTATCGATATGAACAGAGTGGAGAACTTCACGGACTTTCTAGGGTAAGAGGATTTACCCAAGATGATGCTCATATTTTTTGTACTCCCGAACAAGTTAAAGGTGAATTCTTAGATGTCTTAGACTTGACGACACATGTATTGAATAAAATGGGTTTCGAAAATTTTACAGCCCAAATCTCTCTTCGTGATCCTGAGACTCCAGAAAAGTACATCGGATCCGATGAAAATTGGAATAGTGCAGAACAGGCTATAATTGATGCTTGCAGCGAGGTAGATCTCGAAACAGTAACAGAATATGGTGAAGCAGCGTTTTATGGACCAAAATTAGATTTTATGATTAAAGATGCGCTTGGACGGTCCTGGCAATTGGGTACCATTCAAGTGGATTATAATTTACCAGATCGTTTTGAATTAGAGTACATCGGAGCAGATAATGCGCCACACAGACCCGTGATGATCCATAGAGCGCCATTTGGTTCAATGGAAAGATTTATAAGTATTTTGATAGAACATACAGGAGGAAAATTTCCACTTTGGTTAGCTCCTGATCAATTTGCCTTATTGCCAATTTCGGATCGATTAATCCCGTATTGCAAAGAAATCGAAACTGAATTAGCAAAGCACGATATCCGAGGATTTATTGACACTCGAACAGAATCAATTGGTAAGAAAATCCGAGACACAGAATTAAAAAAAGTTCCAATAATGTTGATTATCGGAGACAGTGAAAAAGAAGCAAAAAGCGTTTCAGTCAGAATTCAAGGTGATGGAGATAAAGGGAGCATGAGTATTGATGAGTTCGTTTCCTACTTTCAATCATTAATTTAAATTTCTATTGAAACAAATTCTTATTGATAATCCGGTGCTATTATTATTTATGGTAGCTTCCCTCGGTTATCTTTTTGGTACGATTAAAATCAAAGGAGCCTCTTTAGGAGTTGCTGCAGTTCTCTTCGTAGGATTGGCATTTGGAGCAACAAGCAAAGAATATTATATACCTGAAACCATATTTTCATTAGGACTTGTATTATTTGTCTACTCAATAGGGATTAGCTCCGGCCAAGCATTTTTTAAATCCTACAAAAAGAATGGACTAAGAGATTTCTTTTTCATCCTTTCGATGTTAATCGTATCAAGTTTAATCACCATCGCCCTAAGTTTTTTATTTGGCATAGATTCAGCCAAAATCACTGGGATATATGCAGGAAGCACCACAAATACTCCTGCCCTAGCTGGTGTGCTAGATTACATGACAAGCAATGGTTTAGGCAATTCAGCCGATAGTAAAAATATTGTGGTTGGCTATTCTTACAGTTATCCCTTGGGTGTCCTTGGAAGTATAATAGCCATCTTATTGGTTCAAAAGTTTTTAAAAATAGATTTTGATAAAGAAAAGGAGATCCTCAAAAGTGATTATCCCGTAGGCGAAGATTTAACAAGTATGTCCATCGAAGTACTCAATGAACATGCAATAGGTGTGGAGATACGAGATTTGTATAAATCACAAAAATGGAATGTTACTTTTGGTCGAGTAAGTATAAAAGGAAAAATTAGTCTCTCTACATTTCAACAAAAATTTGAAAAAGGTGATCAGGTCTTAGTTGTGGGTTCTAAAGAAGAGCTCTTAAGGGTTGCACAGTTTTTAGGTAGAGTGAGTGATAAAAAACTTTCTTGGTATCGAGAAGACTATGATTCGAGAAGAATATTTGTTTCGAATCCTGTGGTTGTTGGAAGAAGTCTAGCCTCACTTAATATTGACGAAAAGTATGGTGCCATTATCACGCGAATAAGAAGAGGAGATCGCGATATGCTGGCAAAAGGAAGTACAATACTCCAACAGGGTGATCGCATTCGTTTTGTGGCGAGAAGAAAGGATTTAAAAGCATTGGCAAAATATTTTGGCGATTCGTATCAACAGGTAAGTAAGATCAATTTATTCTCTTTTGGATTAGGAATTGGTATTGGATTATTCCTCGGATTAATAGAATTCAACCTTGGTGATCAATTTTCCTTCAAACTGGGTTACGCCGGGGGACCCTTAATTGTGGCACTCATACTTGGTGCCCTTGGAAGAACAGGACCAATAATATGGACCTTACCCTATAGCGCAAATATAACTTTGCAACAAATTGGTTTGATTTTTTTACTTTCCGCAATAGGTGTTAAATCAGGAAACTCCTTTGTAGAAAGTTTTGCTTCGGATGGTTTTCTAATGATTGCCGCCAGTGGGATCATCAGCATTCTTGGTGCTTTGATCACTTTGATCATTGGTTATAAAGTTGTTAAAATTCCTTTTAGTCTTTTACTTGGAATGGTCGCAAATCAACCTGCTATATTAGATTTTGCCAACAATCGCTCTGGTAACAATATTCCAACGTTTGGATATACGTTGATGTTTCCGATTGCCTTAATTATGAAAATCGTCCTCGCACAGTTGATTTATATTTTCTTAAGCTAGTTCTAATTATAATTGTTTGATAGCGTTCAACCTCCTGTCATTTCTAAAATATCATCTCCGTAATCGGCTAACTTTTTTTTACCTATCCCATCAAGACTAAGTAAATCATTTTTAGTCTTAGGCATTGAGGCAGCTATTGCCTTGAGGGTTCGATCATGAAAAATAACATAAGAAGGTACTTTCTTTAGCTTTGCCAGTTTAACCCTCCATTGTTTTAGTTTTTCGTAGAAGTCTTCATTATAATTGGTTATATCTACTTTTAGTTTCTTAGGCTTTTCATTTTTGAGCTTCCTTTGATCAAAATATTCTGCCAATTCTAGTTGACGCTCATCTTTTAAAAGCTCTTTAGAAAGTGGAGTAATTTTAAGCCGTGACAGATCTGAAAAATCAACGGAAATTATCCCTTGATTAATCATCTGGTTTATATAAAAAACCCAGTGCTTATATGGAACCTCCCTTCCTACCCCAAAAGTCTTCAAATGATTCAATCCCAAAGCGAACACCTCTTGTCGATGAGAACCTCTAAGTAAGTCGATCAGAAAAGCTTGATTTATATTTTGATTGGCGCGTATGATTCCAGAAATTGCCATCTTACCATAGGTTGTCGCATCTATGTATTTGGGCGGGGATAAACAATTATCACATCTTCCACAAGTTTTAGTTTTATACTCTCCAAAATAATTTAGTATAAAGTTAGTTCGACAATTTAATGCATTAGCAAATTGCCACATGCGTTCAAGTTTTGCTAATTGCACTTCTTTAAATGTCTTCTCTGCCACTCCCTCATCTATAAATCGTTTGAGTTGTGTATAATCACCCCATCCGTAAAATAATAAGGCAGAAGCATCTTGGCCATCTCTACCCGCACGACCAATCTCCTGATAATAACCTTCGATATTCTTTGGCATATTATAATGAATAACCCACCGGATATTAGGCTTGTCGATCCCCATTCCAAAAGCGATGGTGGCACAGATAATAGTAAGCTCATCATTTTGAAATTTGGCCTGTACAACTTTTCGATCATCTGAAGATCTTCCGGCATGATAAAAATCAGCTTTGTAGCCTCGCTCTTTTAACTTGCTTGCAATTTTCTCAGTATTGTTGCGACTTAAACAATAGATAATACCCGATGAATGATTTTGCCCATTGATAAATTCGTATATCTGCTCTATTCGTTTTTGACCTGACCTAGCTTGTACTGAAATGTTAGTTCTTTCAAAACTTGACAAAAACCGTTTCTCACTTTTTAATCGAAGTTGTTTTACAATATCCTGTTGTGTAGAAGCATCTGCAGTAGCGGTCAATGCAATGACTGGTGTATCGGGAAATTCGTCTTTAATAAAGGACAATTTGACATAATCAGGTCTAAAGTCGTTTCCCCAAACACTGACACAATGAGCTTCGTCTATGGCAAACAATGAAATATTAAGCTGTTTAACAAACAAATAGGTATCTCGATTCAACAAACCTTCGGGAGATAAATAAAGTAATTTTAATTTACCCTGATTGATTTCATTGACAATAATTGCCCTTGCTGAAGCGGAAACATTACTGTGTAGCGTGGCAGCTTTAATTCCCAATTGTTTTAAAGCTACTACCTGATCATTCATCAAGGCAATTAAAGGAGAAATTACGATGGTAATTCCATCAAGCAATAAAGCTGGCAATTGATAGCAAATGGATTTTCCGCCACCGGTGGGCATAATCACTAGACTATCTATTTTGGCTAAAACATTGCGAATAACTTCCTTTTGATTGTGTCTAAATTCACTGTAACCAAACGTATCCTTTAGTACTCTATAAATATCCTCTTGAGGCATGCCCGAAAGTACTAAACTGCATCGTTAATTTATCTTTTTGAATCGACTAAGACCTCTCAAAAATTTATGAAGCTCATCTTCAGATTCAATTGAACTAAAAAGTACGTACTTCAGAATCTCCTGTTAAAATCTTCCGCACAAATTTACCCTCGCCTTTGTAATGAAAATAACTATCCTCTTTGGCTCTAAGTGCAATATTACCATTGACGGTCAGTTTGGCTTCGCTGTCTTCTTTCAAATTCATTTTGGCATCTTCAACAATAAAATCAAAACCTTTAATAACGCTATCTTCATTGGCTTTTAATTCAAGAGAACGAGCACTACCGAAAATATCCAAGACTGAATCTTCATCTAAATCAGCAGATAAGCTAATTACTTCAATATTACCCTCCAGGGTACAGTCCTCCTTCATTCTAATTTTCAGATGATCTGTTTTCAATTTATTTTCGAGTTTGAAAATCACATCTTCTACACCTACAATTTCTGTGACATTCTTCATGGTGATATAGGCAACAAGTCTCTCTTTGGCACCGCTTTTTTTACCTAATCCATAGCTGGTACTATAAGGTTTAGTGAAGATTTTAAGTTGATTTCCATTCTTCTCAACTTGTATCAAATCATGCAAATTTTTATTGGCTTCGATTCGAACTCCTTCTTCACTTTCTGAAAATTTGACAAAAACTTTAAAATCTTCAGAAACATGGATGCGATCAAAATCAGAAATGTCCTTTTCTTCTGTGGTTATGTCCGATGACAACTTGATATAATTATCTCCCCATTGAGCGTTCAAACTTGATGAGATTAGGGTAAGCGCAAGAGCTAAAATAGAATATTTCATAGTTTGGAAATTTATTTTGTATTTA
This sequence comes from Saprospiraceae bacterium, assembly GCA_020631135.1. Lineage (GTDB taxonomy): Bacteria > Bacteroidota > Bacteroidia > Chitinophagales > Saprospiraceae > JAHDHU01. Next base: position 14,710 of record JAHDHU010000015.1, read on the forward strand.
CCCTAAAGACAATATTCACTTGCTATGGGTTGCATGTTGATAAAAAAACAAAATATTTATAACCGTTATTCGCATTCGCGAATGCGAAGGGTTCTAATGCGGCAGCTTAGATCTTAAAATACCGTATAACAAGGCGCCTATTAAACCACCGAGTAAAACCAGCACAAAAGACAAATAGCCAGATCCAATGAGGACGTAAATTGGTCCTGGACAAGCACCAGTTACCGCCCATCCCAGGCCAAAAATTGTCCCTCCAATAATACTTGCAATGTAGGTTTTAGGTTTGTCGTTAAAAGTGATTTGATCTCCTTGTATATTTTTTAATCCTGATCTTTTGATCAACTGATGTAACGCCGCACCCAAAACAACAGCTACTCCAATGATACCGTACATATGAAAACTATCAAACAAAAACATTTCTTGTATGCGATACCAACTAATTGCTTCGGATTTAAACATGGTGATTCCAAAAACTATCCCAACTAAGAGAAAAGAAATGTTTTTCATGATGTAAAAATTAAGGGTAAAATAAAATACGTCATGGCTAAGCCTCCTACAAAAAATCCAATGACCGCAACCAAAGAAGGCAACTGTAAATTTGACAAACCGCTGATAGCATGCCCACTCGTACAACCTCCAGCATAACGAGTACCAAAACCTATCAACATTCCTCCTGCTAATAGTAAGCTCAATATTTTGATATTAGATAAATTGCTCAATTCAAATATCTCCTCGGGTGCAATGGATCCAGGTGATGGTTCTGAAAAACCCAACTGAGAAAGATATTGTAAGGTATCATCTGCCAATGGCATAACGCTAGAGTTGGCCATAAAATTAGAGGCAATAAAACCCCCAGCAACGGAACCTAATACAAAAAGAAGTAACCAAGATTGAGATTTCCAATCATAATCAAAATAGGATATTCCCTTTCCAGCACCCGCAATACTGCAAAATGCTTTAAAAGATGATGATACCCCAAAACGTTGACCTAAGTAAATCAGGCAAAACATTACCAGGACTATCATAAAACCTGAAAAACCCCAATGCCATGAAGATTGTATTATTTCCATATCTAAAATTGAACAAACTAAATATACCTAATATCTCTATGAAGGAAATAATTTAGAATCATGAAAGGTATTTTCCTACAATTGGCATTCTTCTACCCATACCGAAGGCTTTGGGAGTGACCCTCAAAACAGGTGCAGTTTGATGCCTTTTAAATTCATTACGATTTACCAATCTCAAAATTCTTCTAACCAAGGCCTCATCAAAACCCATTTCTATAATTTCTTGAGGTCCTTTTCTATTTTCTATATACTGAATTAGGATATCATCTAATATTTCATAATCAGGAAGACTATCCGAATCTTTTTGGTTTGGCCTTAATTCTGCCGAAGGCGGTTTTGTAATGGTATTTGTAGGTATTACCTCAGTATCCTTATTCATAAACTCCGCTAAACGATAAACATCCATTTTATAAACATCTCCTATTACGGATAATCCGCCACACAAATCACCATAAAGGGTTCCATAACCCACAGACATCTCACTTTTATTAGAAGTGTTTAAAACAATGTGCCCAAATTTATTCGAAAGAGCCATGTTTAACATTCCGCGTATGCGGGCTTGAATATTTTCTTCGGTAACATTAAAAGCAAGATCTCCAAAAATGGGATCCAGCTTTTTAGTGTAGACATCAAAAATTTCTTGAATAGAAACAATGTCATATTTAATCCCAAGGTTTTCAGCCAATACCACAGCGTCATTTACAGAATGGTCTGAAGAAAATTGAGAAGGCATTAATAAAACCCTCACATTTTCAGCTCCTAGAGCTCTTTGTGCAATAACAGCTGTAACTGCTGAATCGATACCTCCCGACAAACCCAATAAAGCTTTTTTAAATCCAAGTTTACCAAAATAATCTTTGACACCTAAAATAAGTGCGTCGTGAATTTTTTCAATTTTAGATTTTTGCTGAGGTCTATTTTGCAAGCCTTGAATTACATCTTCAAGCTCAAAAGTTTCTATCTCTTCTTCAAAGTAACTCATCTCTTTATGAATGTTGCCATTTGGACTCATCACTACAGAACCACCATCAAATATAAGTTCAGTTTGTGCTCCGACATGGTTTACATAAAACATGGGTAATCCATACCGTTCGGTATTTTCTTTTAGGATGTGCATTCTTGATTCTGCCTGCGAGTGACTAAAAGGAGAAGCGGATACATTGATAACAAAATCAGGCTTAGACTTAATCATTTCATCAAGAGGACAAATCGTATACAATGGATTTTCATTGCCAATGTTCCAAATATCCTCGCACACAGTGAGGGCGATTTTTTTACCTTTAAATTGTACAACTCCAAACGAAGTAGCAGGTTCGAAATACCTATATTCATCAAAGACATCATAAGTTGGCAGCAAAGCCTTATGCTGTACATATTTGATCACGCCTTCGCTCAAGAAATAAGCGGAGTTAAATAAATCCTTCCCTTCGACTACCGGATTACGGCTTGGTGAGCCTACGACTATGGCTATTTCGTGAGATAACTTCGTCAATTCTTGAATACTATGATCTGCCAATTTTATAAAATCGGAAAATTCTAAAAAATCCCTCGGTGGATAGCCACAAGTTGCCAGTTCTCCAAAACAAATAATATCCGAACCTTCGCTGATCGCTTTTTCAACAGCATCAATCATTTTTGAGAGGTTGCCTTCAAAATTTCCAATGATGTAATTTAATTGAGCAATGGTAATTTTCATGGGACAAACTTAGTAAGTCCTCGCCAAAAGGACTAAGAAATACACTATATGTCTGCTTAGATTGCAACAAAAATGGTGATTTCGGTATTTTTGTTAGTGAGGATATAATTATGAGCCAATTTTTAGTTTCTGCAAGAAAGTATAGACCGCAAAAATTTGATGAATTAGTCGGTCAGCAACACGTAGCCAATACATTGAAAAATGCAATGGCAAATAATCAATTAGCGCATGCTTTTTTGTTTTGTGGACCCAGAGGTGTCGGTAAAACCAGTTGTGCCAGAATCTTGGCTCGGGTTTTAAATTGTGAAAACAAGCAAAATCAATTTGACCCATGCGGGGAATGTAATTCTTGTAAATCCTTTAATGACAATGCAAGTTTCAATATTATCGAATTGGATGCCGCATCAAACAATTCTGTAGAGCATATTCGAAACCTTACAGAACAAGTGCGTTTCCAACCACAACGAGGAACCCACAAGGTGTTTATCATTGATGAGGTTCATATGTTGAGTTCGCAAGCATTTAATGCTTTCCTTAAAACTTTGGAAGAACCTCCACCATATGCAGTTTTTATTCTAGCCACAACTGAGAAACACAAAATTCTCCCAACCATCCTATCTCGCTGTCAAATATTTGATTTTAGGAGAATACAAGTAGCTGCCATCGTCGAACAACTTGTAGCAATTGCTCAGAAAGAAGGTGTTAAATATGATGAAGAAGCACTGAGTATAATTGCTCAAAAGTCGGATGGGGCAATGCGTGATGCGCTCTCGATTTTTGACAAATTAGTAAGTTCAACGGATAAAGAAATAAGCTATCAAGAGGTAATTGAAAATTTAAATATTCTTGATTATGACTACTTCTTTAAACTAACCGATGCATTTTTAAAGGAAGACATTTCTGAGGTGATGTTAAAAATGGATGAGATTTTGAGAAAAGGTTTTGATCCAGAATTATGCCTTTTAGGTCTGGCAGAGCACATGCGTGAATTGTTATTGTCAAAAAAATCAGAAACTCAAGCTTTAATCAGTGCAAGTGAATCCTTGAAGAAACGTTATCATGACCAAGGCCAACTTTGCAGTACTTCCTTTCTGATGAGTAGTTTGAGCATTCTAAATCAAGCGGATATTAATTTTCAAAGAGCAAAAAATAAAAGGCTACATGCAGAAATATCCCTAAGTAAAATCACTTATCTCAATAGAGCAATAGATTCTGTCGGAACAACTCCAGCTGTAAAACCTATTCAAAATAATACGCCTCAGGCAAAAGGTTTACCCACTCCTACGGAGACAAAAGTTGAAAATAAGGTGATGGCTAAATCTGTAGGTCCCAGCGCGACTGTGGCGGTGAAAAAGAAAATGCAAAAAATTGGTTTTAGTTCAGATGAGGCCATTTTACAAAAGATAGCGGAGGAAGAAAAAGAAAAACAAATCCGACCTAAACAACTTAATTTAGAAATTATCAATCAAATTTGGCAAGACTATTATAATGCCTTGGATTCACAAACCATCAAGACTTCATTAAAAGCTAAAAAAATAGAAATTTCTAGTCCAAATCGAGTGGTTATCTATGTGCCATCACCCAACGCGCATGCAACCCTAACTTCAGAGTTTGAGTTATTACAAAATATACGTGATGCGTTTGACATCGAAATGTTACAAGTAGAACCAATCCTCAACAATGATTTGTTTCCTGAGTACAAAAAATTTGTTCACAAAAAACCATTGAGCGGAAGAGAGATATATGATAAGCTAGTAGAGAAAAATCCAAACGTAAAAAAACTTAAAGAAGCGTTTGAACTCAAAGTAGATTCTTAAAATTAAAAAGCCACAATTAATGAAAGAACAATCTATTTGGTTTCTAGAAAATATCAATGTTACTGATATTTTTTGTCCGACTAAACTGAAAGGTCAATTACAGGAAAACCACATTAAGACTTTTAAGAAAGGAGAATATATCTATATGCCTGAGCAAACTTCGGATAAGATCTTTTTTATCAATAAAGGACGAGTCAAAATTGGCAGTGTCAATGAATCTGGAAAAGAAATAACCAAAGCTATATTAAACGAAGGTGAAGTTTTTGGTGAGCTTTCCATTATAGGAGAAAGCAAAAGAAGAGATTTTGCTTATGCAATGGAAGAATGTAAGGTTTGTTCTATCACGACTTCTGAAATGAAATCACTTATTAAGGATCATAACAATTTGAATCTTTTTTTAATGAAAGTCATGGGTTCGCGGGTGCTAGAAATGGAACAAAGGCTGGAGTCCTTAGTCTTTAAGGATAGTCGATCTAGAATTGTACAATACATTATAGATTTGGTAAATAAAAACGGACAAAGAGTGGGTTACGAATGGGTGGTCAGAAAATTTATAACTCATCAAGAAATAGCGAATCTTACTGCAACCTCGAGACAAACTGTAACCACTATCTTAAACGAATTGCGAAACAAAAATCTACTCACTTTCGATCGCAAAAGACTTCTAGTACGTGATTTGGATAAGATAAAAGAAGAATTGTCGGTTGCAGAATAACCAACACTCCCCTTTTCTTGCTAAAATCAAATCAATACTCGTTTAAATATCCTATTTTAACGTAAGTAAAAACTACTATTATTATGAGTCTTGATACTATACACCAGGGCAAGGTGTTAAATCACCCGTCTGGTTTGTTTGTTTTGTTTTTCACAGAGATGTGGGAAAGATTTTCTTATTATGGAATGCGAGCATTATTGGTTTTATTTTTAACCGCTTCCTTGATGGATGGAGGTTATGGTTGGGAACGAGAAAATGCCTTGCAATTATATGCTCTCTATACTGGTTTGGTCTACTTTACTCCTCTCTTTGGAGGAATGATAGCAGATAAAATACTGGGTTATAGAAAAGCTGTAATCATAGGTGCATTTGTAATGGCTTTTGGTCATTTATGCATGGCACTTGAAATACCCATTTTCTTTTACATTGGTTTAGCCGCCCTTATTTTGGGTAATGGTTTATTTAAACCAAACATTTCTTCGATTGTAGGTCAATTATACGATGATCCTGAGAAGAAAGATGGAGCATATACAATTTTCTATATGGGAATTAATGCAGGTGCATTCTTAGGAATACTCTTGTGTGGATACATTGGAGAAAAAATTGGTTGGTCATATGGATTTGGACTTGCAATGATCTTTATGATTGCGGGAGCCGTACAGTTTTGGCTTTCGGGCAAGATCTTTGGTGACATAGGATTGGCACCTAAAAAAGACACTGTAGCGGATTTAGAGAAACCTGTAGAGCAAACCAATTTAGCGAATAACAATGGTAGATTAGGAACATGGGCAGTTGCGGGAATTGTGGTTGCCGCTCTAATTTATTTTTTAAACCCTTTAAAAGAGTTTGATAGTTTTTTAGCAACAGTTAACACGGCCATAATGCCTTCGTTAATCTTGGGAGCCTTTGTTTCCATTATTGGATTTATTATAAGTGATCCAAGTTTAACAAAAGTTGAAAAAGACAGAGTTTGGGTAATTGTTATCCTTACCTTTTTCACCATATTCTTTTGGTGGGCATTTGAACAAGCAGGTGGTTCTATGACGATCTTTGCTGCGGATTATACAGATCGTAATTTAATTGGAGCTCAAGCCACAACCTTTAAAATTTTCAACACCTTATTAACCATTGTACCTATGGTGGTAATTACTTGGGTTTTGGCTAAACTAGTGAGGGTTACCTTTTCGGCAATTTCGACCGCCAATATTATCTTGAGTGCCAGTTTTGTATTTATTTGGGGAATTGTAATCTGGATGCTGGTTAGAGAATTCAACGCAGAAGCTACCGAAGTTCAAGCATCATGGTTTGGAATTTTAAACTCCTTTTTCATCATTGCTTTTGCACCCCTATTTTCTAAATTCTGGGACACAAAGATTATAACTTCAGGACCTGTGAAATTTGCCATGGGACTAGGTTTATTGGCAATTGGTTTTGGAATATTAGCTTGGGGAAGTAACGGAATCCCACAAGGAGCTCAAACCGCATCAGTAAGTATGATCTTTTTGATTTTGGCTTATTTGTTCCATACACTAGGCGAATTGTGTTTATCACCTGTTGGTCTTTCTTATATTAGTAAACTGGCTCCTTTGAGGTTAATTGGGATCATGTTTGGTGTCTTCTTCCTTTCTAATTTTATGGCCAATTGGGCTGGTGGTATGACAGGAAGTTATATAGATCAAATTGTCGAAGAAAACAGTATGAGTGTGTTCTTCCTAATTTTTACGATAGTTCCAGCAGCAGCTGCAGTAATTTTATTGGTGATTAAGCCAATATTAAAACGTATGATGCACGGGATAGATTAAATTATATAAGGAATAGAAAATCAAAAAGCTCCGTCGATTATCGTCGGGGCTTTTTTTGTATATCATATTCGATACCTTCGACAGATTTTAAAATTGCTTTAACTGAACCTACAGATATCGGAGATTCTGCCATTAAGGCGAATTGATTTTTATCAGTTGTCACCCAAATACTCATTTCTGTATCCTCATCAAAAACACTGCTTGCCACCACTTCAGGTTCAATTAGATGACACATACGTTTACCGATATTCTTTATTTTCTTCTTCTTTATCCCCTTATAAGTTAGCTTTAGAGGATAGGTGTTTTTGTCAAAAGTTAAATTGAATCCAATGGATTCATCCAATTTCAATTCGTGGAGATTTACATTTCTGAAAGCATAGATAATAGATATAATATCATGCACGCAATCTTCAATTTCGATAGCGTATTCCTCAGCGATTTCTTTTGTTTTACCAATCGCTCCGGTAGCCACATTTAGCTTAAAATCAAAATTGACGCTATCATACTTTGTATATCCTCCTTCGTTCATATCTCGAACAAAAGACTTTGGTAATCCTGTTTCTTTATCAATGATCGATCTAAAGTAATCGTCAACTTCAAAAAATGAATTGTAAGATTCATAGGTCTTCCCCTTAGCAATAAATTTATATTCTGTCTCTGATTCAAATACCTCCATTGTAAATTCACCAGCAGGAAGCCATACGAAGGAAACATTATAAAATACTTGGTAAGTGAGTTTCTCTTTATTAAAGAATACATCATTTTGATATTTACAGGCCTCTTGTCCTTTGCCAATTTGGCAAAAACAAATCAAGAAAAAAAGGATTGCAACGACTCTACTTGACATTATGAAGACTTAAAGATGTCTGCTTTAAAAACGTAAAACAAACCAAAAAGGGATGGAATAATCAAATTAATTATCCATAATCCGAAAGTAGCGGATAAAATACCCAATATATTCTCAGAAAAATTGCCCCAAATGAGGAAAGCTATCTCTGCCCTAGCTGCAATATCCAATATTGGGGGCAGTGGAATACCTGATTGAATAAGATAAATTGACGAAACGCCTGCAAATCCTTGTGACAGGTAAATTTCAATCCCAAAAAACCATAAAATCAATATATATTGAAAGAGATACACTACATATCTAAGCATTGACAAACCTAAAACTTGAAGATGCATCCCAGTAGAAAGCTTCTTAAAATAGCTCAATTTATAAACGGCAGACTTTATTTTTTCTGGAAGAGGAGAATTTTCTAATAACTGTTTAACAAACTTGGTATTTCTATAAAGAAAATACAAAATAAGCAATCCGAAAACGACAGTCGCCACCATCATAACCATCCATCGCTTTTCGATTAGTGCAATTTGTTCATTCAAAATATAAAACCCCATCAATCCAATTAAAACGTTTACGAGGTTTTGAAATAAACTACATACGAAAGTCGCCATTACTCCTTTTAGGCGGTTCTGTGGATTTAGTGATAAAACTCGCCCGCCATATTCTCCAATTCGTTGGGGAGTAACTATACCGACAGATATCCCTGTAATTATCGCTTTAAAAGATTGATACATAGAAATATGTTCAAATTGATCAACGAGCCTTTTCCATTTTAAGGATTCAAGTAGCCAATTTAATGGCATGAGTAAAATGCATGTGACGAGAAAGAGTAAATTTCCCTTACTTATTTTGTCGTTAAACATGGCTTTCATTTCTTCTAATTCGTTGGCATGTAATACCTGTTTATAAAACAGGTATCCAAAAAGCAAGAAAACAATTGCTTTTAATAAAGGGCCAAAAAATGAAGAATATGATGACATCTATTCGCTTATTGCACAGCTATTAACATATAGTGTTAATTTTACTATGATGGCGGAAAAATACAAAATATTAGGAGTTGACCCAGGCACTAACATTCTTGGATATGGACTGATAGAGGTAGACAACAAAAAAACTAAGTTGATAACCATGGGCGTTATCAAATTGACCAAGTTCGAAAGCCATCAATTAAAGCTGAAAGAGATTTATCTACAACTTCAAGAAATTATCGAAACTTATTTACCTAAAGTACTTGCTGTTGAATCGCCTTTCTTCGGAAAAAATGTACAATCGATGTTGAAACTAGGTAGAGCTCAAGGCGTATCTATGGCTGCTGCCATTACAATGGGTTTAGAAATACACGAGTATACTCCAAAGGAAATAAAAAAGTCGATCACAGGCAATGGCAATGCATCTAAGGAACAAGTTTCAGCAATGCTTTCGAGCATTTTAAATACCAAGTTCGATACAAAGTATTTGGATTCATCCGACGCGCTTGGTGCTGCTTATACTTATTTCAATAAATCTTCAAATCCTTTAAAAGGAAACAAATCATATTCTGGTTGGGATAGCTTCATAAAAGCAAATCCTAAAAAGCTTGCTAAATAGCCTGACTAATCTTTAAGGCAATTTCGGCCATGTCGTGTGGATTAATGTCCAATTTCTTAGAAGTTACACTAACCTGACTTTCGTTTTGGAAAGGAATGAGATGAATGTGTGCATGAGGAACTTCCGTACCAACTACCATAACTCCAACTCTTTTGCAAGGGATTACTTTTTTTATACCTATAGCTACACTCTTTGCGAAAATATTGAGGTCCGCTAATATCTCATCCTCTAAATCAAAAAGGTAATCTACCTCCACTTTAGGAACAACCAGGGTGTGACCTTCTGCCAATGGATTAATATCGAGGAAAGCATAAAATCGGTCGTTTTCTGCAATTTTGTAGGAAGGAATATCTCCTTCAATAATTTTTGTGAAAATACTAGGCACTATATACTGATATCTAATACTTCAAATTCCATGTTACCTCTTGGTGTTGAGATACTTGCTACTTCACCAATTTTTTTACCTAACAATCCCTTTCCAATTGGTGAGGTAACTGATATTTTCTTACTTTTTAAATCGGCTTCGGATTCTGAAACAAGGTTATAAGTTACTTCCATTCCATTTGCCTTGTTCTTAATTTTTACCTTACAAAGCACGGTGACTTTTGAAGTATCTATATCATCTTTGCTCAAGACTCTTGTGTTGGATAGCGCTTTTTCTATCTCATTAATTTTTAATTCCAACATCCCTTGGGCATCTTTAGCCGCATCATATTCAGCATTCTCCGATAAGTCACCCTTCTCACGGGCTTCTGCGATGGCTTTTGCTATCTCTTGTCGTCCTCTAGTCTTAAGGTCTTCAGCTTCAGCTTGAAGCTTATCATAACCTTCTTGAGTCATATAATTTATTCCAGACATGATGATTAAAGTTTAGGTTAAGAAATTGTCTTATTTACAAACACAAAGCGTTCTTACCAACTTGGTAGGAACGCTCCGTCCTTCAAAAATAGCTATTTTATTAAAAAAGTTCCTTTTAGAAACTTACTCTCAAACTTAAATTATGCGAGCCTTTAAAAGGGTTTGTTGCACGATATGCGTAATCTATCCCAAGTCCGAATGAATCCGAAAGTTTAAAATTCGCGGATGCGCCACCAGCTAATCCTGTATAAATGTTATCCAGTGCTCCTGAGGAATCACCAAAATCCAATTTATACGCACCTCTGATCGCAAAATTCTCTAATAGAATCACTTCAGCTCCAACACCAATTTGATCTCTTCCAAAAGCGTTAGACGTAAAATTTGTTGTCGCTCTAATTAAATTTTCCGTACCGATCGCAAAATCATAAGATGCTCCAATATTTAATTGAGATGGCATTTCATAAGGAGATGCTCTTTGCTGTAAGGTCAATGGTTGATCACTTCCTGGAGGAACTACCTGAATAGATAAACCTTCTCCATCAAATTTCATAGGAGATCCAACATTTCTTAAAGAGATTCCTAATCTAAATTCGTCATTATCACCAGACACATATTGTACCCCAGCATCAATGGCAAATCCTGAAGCAGAAACATCTACCACCGATTCAAACACTCCTCTTACCAAAAGGCCTACAGAAATTTTATTGGCATAGGTTTGACTATAACCAAGACCAACGTGGAAAAAACTCGGAGAATAAGTACCTCCCAACCCGCCAGGCTGATCGACAGTGGTTCTTGTAATATCGCCAAAGTCAACTGCTGCCATGGTAACACCAAATGCACCACCAGTACCGACACGTTTTACAAATCCAAAAGCATTAAAGCCAAGATCTGCACCTTCATATAATCTTGCATTACCTGCAGAGAATTCAATGTTTTCTATTCGGCCAATTCCGGCGACATTTAATCGCATGGCTTCGACTCCAGATACAAATGATGTACTCATCGAATGTAATCCAGCACTTCTTGCCCAAGGATTAAATAATAATTCGGCTGCACCGGCCTCTCCTTGTCTATCTGGATTACCCGCTGTTAGCGTTATTCCAAAAAGAAGAATTATTAGAGTGTAGATATTTCTTTTCATTCCTTTCTTTTTCTTTTAAGGGAAGGAAAAATTTCCTTCCCTATTAAAATTTATTTTATAGACCCGTAGGATCAAACTGTCTATGAACTCCAAACCACTTTAAGGTTCTTTCTTCACCTAAGTCAGGCGCACTGACATGGAAAAGATATACCCCACTGGCAACTGGTATTCCTGCAAAATTTTCTAAGTCCCATTCCACATCAGGGAACACTTGATTATTAATTACTCCAGGATTGTTACCTCCCTTACGCCCTGGATTTTCATTTCGTTTAAATTCTCGAATGAATTTTCCATCGATACTATAAATAGTAACTGTCGCATTAGCGGGTAGGTTTGTAATCTTCACTATGTTTTCAAACTGAGTAGACTCATATTGTGAATATCCGTAATAAGGATTTGGTACAATATTGATTGACTCTAAGGCACCAGTATAGTCCTCTTCAGCAAGATCTCCTGCAGCGAGCGTTCTAAAGTCTAATCTGTATTTTGGTAGATCACCAACAGTTTTACAATCATTCGCGATACCATAATCAACTACCTTTTCTTTATTGTAGTTGTTGTCAACTCTTAGCTTAACAGTAAGTTCATTAGGGATTAATCCGTCTGCTAATGAAAGCAATTCTTGTCCTGGAGCTGTCATCATTAAACTTGTCCATGTTACCAATGACAGAGCATTGTTTTTCTGAAAACAAATGAAATTATTACAAGGTCCTTCAAGATCTCCTCTCATTTCAGCACAACCATCATATTCTTGTCTTGTTACAAAAATTTGGTGACCACCACCTAAGTACCATTGAGACAATTCTAATCCTTGTCCATCTTCTAACTCAATCGCTATTTGATTACTTGGATTAAATATCATGTCATCACCGGTTGCAGAACCAGCGTCATACACGCTTTCTCCTGCAGACTGTAAATCGTCATTAAAGGCTGAATTTTCACCAAAGAAAATATTAAGTCTCTTTCCTGTTTCAACATCAACCGCATAACCAGGGAACCAACCCATACCTTGACCATCTCCATCAGGATTACCATCTTTATCGACTGAATCATCAAATCTTAAATCAAACTGACCCAGGTTACCTTCTGGATTTAAACCTTCTTGCTTATAACCCACATGAGCTGTTTCGACAACAACACATCGACTCCATTTACTCTTATCATTGGTCAATACAACATCTACATTATTCATATCGCCTAATCCTGTGGCACTTCTCAAAAACGCACCACCATTATGTTCAATATATCCTGGGGATACATAAGGAACACCCTGTGTCAAATCAGGTGTTAAATAATCACATAGTAGAAGAGGGTAAAAGTATGCATCACCCAATGTTGAAAAGTCCGCAGTTGGATCAAGATTGTTATCTGTCTCACCTCCTGAAGTCTTCATAAAATTGAAAAATCCTCTTATAAAACCTTCCGCATTTAAACTATTTCCATCATCAGAAATTCCCAAATACCAAGCAGGAGACTGATTGTCAGCATATTCTAAACTTGCACTAACTGCACCTACACCATTTTCAGGATTTACTCCAGTATCTTCTGTTTGCGCTACCATAACTGAGAATCCATACTCAGCTATAAGCTGCTCATTCAATATGTCGATACTTGTTTCTGAAGCAATTACTTCACCAGTTTGCTCATTGGTCATTTGCCATCTTGCACCATCTGCCAAAGTACATCCACCTGTTATCGCTTCACCAGTCAATTCGAGCAAGAAACTTGCTTCTTGAACCTCTAAAGGATTGTAAACGATTACATCAACTGGTGATCTTCCTTTTTCATAAGTAACTTCACCGTTTAACGAACCATCTAAAATAGCATCGTAAGTACCTTCTGCTACTTCTAAATCATTTCCTCCTGATCCTTCTCCACTAAGTCTGGTAACGACCGGTCCATCTCCGTAGTCTGAGGCTATGGTCGTATAAACAATTGGTCTTGGTACCACAGTGTAAACTTTTACATTTCCACGTCCCTCTAAATAAGGACTTCTTTGTCCAGTTTCTGTAGCTGGGTCCCATTGCTGCCAATTATTGTGGGCATATGCCAAAGCCATATAATAATACTCTCTATGATTTATTAATCTTGTATCATTTCCACTCGCAAATTCGTCATTTGTAATTCTTACTGTATTTCTTAAACCGAGATCCGCACCCTCAACTTCTCTCTCGAAGGTCCAAATTCTTTCTTCTGTAAAAGGATCCAATTCTGGATACCAATTATAGATTTCTGAAATACCATTTTGAACATCTACTTGGCGAACTAATCTTGCCTTATCGATATTATCCAACTCTTGAGGAGAAACCTGAACATCAGATAATTGATAAATTAAATAACCCTCGAATACATATAAAGAGTCACCATTTCCATCAGGAGATAATAAATCTTTCTCTTGGTAATTTAAGAAAGCATTGTTTGATTGTACTTCATCATTTGATAAAACCAAAACTACTTCTTGATCTAATTCTACTGGACATACATCTGGTGCATCAGGTCCATCAGTAATATCAAAACAATTATCAAATAAAGCCTGCGCCAAATCATCTGCTGTTTGAAGTCTAGAAATATCTGGACAAGGATAAGCGATGTCTGGTACCCAAACTGCTCCAATAATTAGTTCGTTTACTGCACCTGGTTGTAAGAGAAATGGACCAGAAGCTTGTATAGTTCTCCTGTCACCAAATGGTTGATCAGAACTACACATAGACCATTCAGTATCCACATTTGGTCTACCTGGAAAAGCGTAAGGAATTAAATCCGTACTACCAGGGTTATAACCAGAACCACCTTCAGTAAAAGGGGTTCCATCTCTCCAATTACCTGTTAGGTAATTATAGAATTCTTCTGCAATTCCTGGATCTGTTGTTGCCGCAGCAGGAGATCCAACACCTGCATTATTTGAATAAACAAATGAAGACATTCCTAATTCTATTAAGATGTCTGGTTCGAGTGTATCCGTAAGCAAGACATCTCTAATACAAATTGTATCACCTACAGAATATAAATCTTCGTCAAATTCTTCATCAGCGTTAGCAATCACGTGGACCTGTGCACCTGGTGCATCACAACCTATGATAAACTTAGGTCCAAGAGGGCCTCTAAAATAATCTACCCCAAGGATTGGAACTTCGTCACAATAAGTGGCTACACCACCTGGGCAAGAACAACCTGTCTCACCATCTAAAATATCTTCGTTATAAACATATGCCATTGATCGCTCGATATCACATCCAATATAATCATCAGAATAACATCCTAAATCAGGATCTACCCACATTGCGAAATAACAATCTCTAATATCTTGTTGTGCTCTATTGATCAATTTATATCTCTGGAAAGTCATGTCATTGATCTCATCATTGGTCGCATACGCGAATGCTTGTACTTGGACTTCCATTCTAATTGCATCCCCAAATGTCTGAGTATGGGGCCCGCCTGCATCGTTATAAATCCAAAATATCATTTGATCAGGAACAAGTTCCACTGCTTGCTTTCTACTTGAAGGTTCACAACCACGAATATCAATGATTGGTATATCACCTTTACACGGATCGTAATTTCCATCTTGGTCTTCGTCCCAAAATGATCCCAAACCTTGGCCCGTCACAGGTAGTTCAAAATCAAATCTTTCTAACCAATAAGGATTTCCTTTACCTGGCCAGTATCTAACACCACCAGAAACTGAATCACATGGTAAGAAACCATCATTTCCATCAAATATCTTCGCAACTTTTCTAATCTCGTCTCCATCTACCTCGAAAAATCTATCCCACTTCTCACAAACTTCTAATTCGGTGGTACCTTCAAATGGATCTAAAGGCCCGGTGTAATAATCGTTGTTTGCACTGTTTCTGTATTGACCAGCTGCTAACTTTAAGTTACCCGCAGGATCAAATCCACCAATCCATACAGACCCTGCAAAAATTGAAGAAATTTCTGGATCACCAGGAATTGGTTTAGGAATTACATATTTCCCTTCGTCCAAATCCCACCAAACATCACCTCCTGTAGTCAACTTGGCACGAACATTATTTATGTCCATGTCAGTCTGCCGTTCAGCAGGTGTACAATCCATCCTATAATTAACTGTTGGCTCTTCTTTTTTAGGTTTAGGACTTTTTTGACGATTTGGGTCTACGTGCGCATCAGCACTTATAAATCCCAAACACATCAGCAAAACAAATCCTAGTGTTTTAAAACTTTTCATAATTGAAAATTTGAAGTAATTATAATTGGGTTGTTTAGTAATTAAAAATCAAAAATTGCTCCTAGATACATTCTTCTAGGAATTGTATAATTCGCTGGAGACAATAATCTTGCTTGATAAGAAGACAAGAAATTTTGTACATCAGCTCCAATATTTGAAACCTGATCAATATTATCCTGACCAAATGATGAGATCAAATAGCCATCATCTTCTGCACTAGAGGTAACTGGGAATACATCAATAATGTTTCTGATGTTGAATAGGTTTTCAACTCTGAAGTAAATATTACAACTAAGTGACCTTGCATTATCACCTGATCCCAAATTAAAGCTTAAAGATTTATCTACTCTTAAATCAACATCGAAAATCCAAGGTAATCTTGCTCCGTTGATAGATCCGACATAACCTGTTCCATCTCCTTGATTGGTGGATTGAGGTGTTGAAAATCTCGTGTATGGTCTACCTGAAACTGCAGTGGTAATAAGGTTAATTCCAGCATTTTCAAAAACATGCTTAGTACCAATCATTGGTCCTTTACCTTTTCCTAATCGGTAATCGATAACACCAGTTATTCTATGTCTTTCGTCATATGACAAAGGAAGTAAAGTCCTGATATTACCTCTTGTATTTAATCCATTAGAAGAGTTGGCATCAGATCCAGTTCCATCCGCAAATTGCAACGTATATGTAGCATTGAATTGAATGTTATTTGTTCTTCTTAAATCATATCCGAAAGAAAATCCTTTAACAGTTCCAAAATCCAAGTTTCCATATGCTTCGTAATTGTTCACCGGCGCAGGAATAAACGTATAAACCCTTCTTTGAATCATATCTCTCAATTCTTTGTAATAAGCTGAGATTTTTAAAGCAGAAGAAGCAGATAATTTTTGTTGAAATCCAACTTCATAGTCGATTGTTTTTTCTGGCCTAAGGTTTGGATTCGCTAAAGGAGTTCTGTCAGGATTGTTGAAGTAATAATAGCTTCTTGCTGTTGCACCTGTGATGGCTCCATTATCTCCAAATGGAGGTCTTTGAACTAAAATATCATAGTGAGCAAAAAAGTTGGCGTCCTCCGATATAGGGAATGAAAAAGCCAAACGAGGCATAAAGTTTATTTGAGGTGTATAATCCTCAAAAGAATTATCGACGTCAAAGGTGGATACATTGCCATCGTTATTTTCATAAAACTGGATGTTTCGAGTAGTTTCATCTTTATTTACATAAGATGGATTAACTACATTTCCTCCAAAAATCAATGCTCCATTTGAAACCTCTGTACCGTTTGGTAAGAAAAATTGGTCTCCAAATCTATATCCTAAAACATCATCAGAATCTTCTGAAGTCAAATAAACTTCATAATTATCATTTACTGCCTCTGGTTTTGATTGTCCAGTTCTAGCAAAAAATGCATCTGCCGTTTCAATTTCATATAAAGAATGTGGCGTCTTTAGCACTTTGGTGTTGGCATCATAATAATCAACCCTTACACCAAGTCTAAAAATGATGTCTTTATAAGAGAATTTGTCTTGAATATAAGCAGCTCCATAAATTGGTTGAAGTGGAGCAACATCAAAGGTTCGAATCCCATTGGCATCTTGACTCGTGAAGAAATCATCAAATGTTGTAGAGGTCGAAATTTTATTACCAGTATAATCGTAACCGTAATAATTTACCAAACCAAAGTTATTTAACTCCGCCGCTGAAAAGTAATCTAATCTTAATTCATCTGGACTTAAACCATCAACATTTACGTATTCATTAAGACTGATACCTAAAGCATCTCTTAGGTTTTTGTAAAAAGCGGCTTCATCATCTTCTTGAAGCAATGTTTGATACTGCTTAAATTCTGTTCCAGGGAATCCTGGAATATCTTGAAAAAATGAACCTACCACATTGGTAGTATCAACACCCAAAATATGAGAATTTGCTTGAAGACTAGCCAAAGTCCAAAGTTGTTCAGGTACCACAACAAAAAATCGATTGATTCTTTGTTCATAGTTAATTCCAAACTGAATCGAATGTCTACCCTGCTCTGATCCTCCTGGCAACAAATCTGTTCCAAAGGTCATGTTGAAAGTATATATATCTGACTCTGTCTTTTCGTATCTATTATATACTTGACCAACATTTTGGTGCAATCCATTCCAAACATCAAACAATGGATTATCAGTAAAACCATTTATTTGAGTATAGAGTGCTAAAGCAGGATTTAAATCCCCTGCAGTAAATTCACCCTCTATTTCTTGCTCACCTAAATGATCCCATACATTTCCGAATTGATCAACTTGTTGACCACATCCCAACCAATTATCAGGATCCGTAACTATAGAGGCAGTTGGCTCCCAAACTCTTGCTTGGTTTCCATAATATCCATAGTTAAAAAATCTATCCTGATGTCTAATATCTTCTTCTCTAGTAAATCTCTTTTCATAACCTGCTTGAAGCGTATAGTAAGAATTTCTCAATAGACCTGTACTTCCTTCTGATTGGTTATCCGTATCTTCTCCCAAACCTTGTTTTCCAACTCTATGTCTAAATCTGAAGGTAGTTCTATAACCATTCGAATAATCGATTGGATTATTGTGCCAGTTTAATAAAGCCCATCCATTTTCCGGGACAAAATAGTCTTCTGTGTTTTCATAACCTCCAGAAATTGAGATGTCTATATTATCGGTAATTCTCGCGTCAATTTTTGCCGTTACATTGTAGTCTGTAAAATTATTGTTTGGTCTTGCATGAAGAGGATCACCAATTGGATCACTACCTTCAAATTGAACACTAGGCAATGGTGAACCACTCAAAAATCCAACTGGCGCCTGCTCTAACCTTCTAATCGTTTCAAGTGGCATTCTGTAAAATCCTACAGCTGAAGGCCTATTTTCATCGATTGATCTAAATTGACCCGCTAAACGAATACCAATAATTGATTCTTTCTTTTTGTTCTTTAATAATGGACCACTGAAGTAACCACTTAATAAGTTGTATCCGTAGCCATCCAAGTACTCAGATGTTTCTGCTTCTAAACCTCCACTAAATTTCTTTGAAGGCCCTTTAGATGTGATAGAAATGATACCTCCTGTAACATCCCCATATTTTGCTTCCATTCCTCCCGTGATTACTTGTAACTGGTCAATTTCTGAAGCAGGAATACTCGTTGCGGATACACGAATCCCATCTACATAGTAGTTGGTTGCGTTACCCCTAGACCCTCTGATCGAAACACCATCGTCAGAACCTTCAGAAGTAGATAAACCTGCTGAAGTTGCAGCAATCGCAGTAATACTTTTTGTTGGAAGTGAACGAATCTCTTCTGCAGTTACAGTCTTACCTTGAGTGGTGTTATCTTGCTCGATAAGGGGAGCTTTATATTCTTTTATCACGACGACATCCATTTGGACACCTTCAGACAAATTAATATTAACCCTATTGGTTTTACCGGCTTTTACAACTACTCCTGTTTCACGAACTGCTTGATATCCAAGATATCTTGCTTCTATGTCGTAAGTACCCGGTTCGATACTAGTGATCGCATAATTTCCGTCAAAATCCGTGACCGTACCTGAAATGAGGACATCGTTTTTATACAAAACAACCTCAGCAGAAATCAAGCCTTCCTTTGTGGTTTCGTCCAAAATCTTGCCCTCTATAGAAGTCTGAGTGTAAGCAAAAACAGACATAAGAGCGAAGCAAAAACCTAATAGTAAACGTTTTTTCATATCACTTAATAAAGTTGATTATAGAATACCTTAATCGTTGGCGGCTACAATGTTAATAATATTGTAAAGGAATTCAAAAATTATCTTTGATGCCAGCCTTTGTGAAATTAATGATTCTTTTAGTCGCGATTAACACTTTCTTAAGACATATTTTTAATTTTTTGTAGAAGAATGTCCGCGATTTTATAAAGAGACTCATTGGTCCAACCAGCGATATGTGGAGTCAATATGGTATTAGAACAGGCATATAGCCTATCATATAATTTCTTTTCGTAATCTGTAAAACTTCCCGGTTTTTCATTAGGAAAAACATCTAGGCATGCACCAATGAGATGGCCACTATTCAAATTTTTTATCAAAGAATCTAAATCAACTATTTTCCCACGACTCGTGTTAATTAACATTGAGCCCGCCTTCATCTGACTTAAAAATGACATATCCACTAAATTTTCGGTTTCTTGGGTTAATGGAAGATGTAAACTGATGATGTCAGATTCATTTAAAATTTGTTCTAAAGTTGAAATTTGAGCATTTTCAAAACCATCGGTGTAGTCTACTTTATACTTATCGTATGCCATAATGGTCAAATCAAAACCTGATAATACTTTCGCGAAAGCGGATCCAGCATTTCCGAAACCTATTATTCCAATCGTTTTACCCTCCAATTCGAATCCTCTATTTTCTTCTCTCTTCCATACTTTCTGCCTTACTTGCTGATCGGAACGCATTAAATTATTGGCGAATGCCAAAAGCATACCTAAAGCATGTTCTCCTACAGCATTGCTATTGCCACCAGGTGCATTAAAAACATGAACATCATTTTCTTTTGCGGCATGCAAATCGATAATTTCTAATCCCGAGCCCAATCTTCCGATGAACTTTAGCTTACGACCGGTTTCAATCATTGATCGATCCATTATGGTTTTAGAATTAATTACAATACCCTCATAATCAGAAATGACTCTTCGGGTTGTTTCCAAATCACAATCCTGATTATAGTCTACCAGATAGCCTAAATTCTTTAAACCCTCCAATAAATGATCGTGTACGTAGTCTGTAACTAAAACCTTTTTCATATATGGATTTATTATATTAAACGAATATCTATATTTGCTCCGATTTCTGATAATATGCCTCGAGACACTTCTATTAAATCCATTTTAATAATAGGTAGTGGACCTATTATAATTGGTCAAGCCTGCGAATTTGATTATTCCGGATCTCAAGCCTCTCGCTCTTTAAGAGAAGAAGGGATTGAAGTTAGTTTAATCAATAGTAATCCTGCTACGATCATGACTGATCCTGTTACGGCAGATCACATTTATCTCAAACCACTGACCCCTGAAAGTATAGTTGAAATTTTGGAAGAACGCCAAATTGACGCCGTATTACCTACTATGGGTGGTCAAACAGCGCTCAACCTAGCTATCGAAGCTGGTAAAATGGGTATTTGGGATAAATACAAGGTGAAAATGATCGGTGTAGATCTAGATGCGATAGAATTGGCAGAAAATCGTGAAGCCTTCAAAGAACATGTGATCAATATCGGCATGTCTCACGCACCATCTAAAATTGCGAATTCTTTTCTCGAAGGTAAAGAAGCCGCTCAAGAAATCGGATTCCCCCTTGTAATCAGACCTTCTTACACATTGGGAGGATCAGGTGCGGGATTTGTTATGAAGCCTGAAGAGTATGATGAAGCTTTAAGGAGAGGATTAAATGCATCACCGACCCACGAGGTCATGATTGATAAAGCAGTCTTGGGCTGGAAAGAATACGAACTCGAATTATTAAGAGATTCAAACAATAATGTAGCAATTATTTGTACAGTAGAAAACCTGGATCCTATGGGTATCCACACAGGAGATAGTATAACAGTTGCTCCTGCGATGACCCTATCTGATACCGCCTTTCAGCGAATGCGAGATGATGCAATAAAGCTGATGAGATCTATGGGTAATTTTGCAGGTGGTTGTAATGTTCAGTTCGCAATCAATCCAGAAAATGAAGAATTAATTTGTATTGAAATCAATCCACGAGTATCCAGATCTTCAGCACTGGCCAGTAAGGCAACAGGTTATCCGATTGCGAAAATAGCAGCTAAACTAGCCATAGGTTATACGCTTGATGAACTCAAAAATCAGATAACCAAAACCACTTCTGCTTATTTTGAGCCAACTCTTGATTACGTCATCGTAAAAATGCCAAGATGGAATTTCGAAAAATTCTATGGTTCAGAACCAACACTTGGGCTTCAGATGAAATCTGTCGGAGAGGTTATGGCGATCGGGAGAAACTTTCTAGAAGCGCTTCAAAAAGCATGTCAAAGTCAGGAAAATGGAAGAAGTGGCTTAGGAGCCGACAAAAAGGAATGGATAAGAACTGAAGACATTATTAAAAGATTAGAAACTCCAAGTGATGATAGAATATATCGTGTAAAAGATGCTCTTCGACTTGGTGTACCTTTAAAAACCATACACCGACTTACAAAAATAGATAACTGGTACCTCGAGCAGATAAAGCGCTTGGTAAAGTATGAGGATAAACTGTTGAAGTATAACGTAGCTGAAGACATTCCAAAGGATTTCTTTAGAGAACTAAAAGAAGTCGGTTATTCTGATGCACAAATTGCTTGGGTTTTGAGAATTACTGAAGATGAAGTGAGTGCGCAAAGAAAAAAATTAGGTATACATAGAACCTTTAAAATGGTGGATACCTGTGCTGCAGAATTTGAAGCACAAACCCCATATTTCTATTCAACTTTTGATCAAGAAAACGAAAGTATTTCAACAGATAAAAAGAAAATTATAGTTTTAGGATCCGGTCCAAATCGAATCGGTCAAGGAATTGAATTTGATTATTGTTGTGTCCACGGTTTAATTGCGATCAAGGAAGCAGGTTATGAATCTATCATGATTAACTGTAATCCTGAGACAGTGTCAACTGATTTCGATGTTGCTGACAAACTATATTTTGAACCAGTTTTCTGGGAACATATCGATGCAATCATCGAACATGAAAAACCTGAAGGTGTAATTGTCCAATTAGGAGGACAAACTGCATTGAAATTAGCCGAGAAGTTTACGGAAAAAGGAATAAAAATAATCGGATCCAGTTTCGATTCTTTAGACCTCGCTGAGGATAGAGGTCGCTTTTCCAATATGCTGAAAGAATTAAATATCCCTTATCCAAATTTTGGCACAGCAGCGGATGCAGATGACGCCTTAAAAGTAGCCAATCAAGTAAGTTATCCTGTATTGGTAAGACCTTCTTATGTTCTAGGTGGGCAAAGAATGAGAATCGTCATTAATGATGATGAATTAGAAAGACACGTGCTTTCTATCTTCAAACATATGCCTGGAAACAAGGTATTGATAGATCAATTTTTAGAGCGCGCCAAAGAAGCTGAAGTAGATGCGATATGTGATGGAGATGAAGTCATGATTATGGGAATCATGGAACACGTAGAACCAGCAGGAATTCACTCAGGAGATAGCTCAGCAATGTTGCCTACTTATAGTTTGTCAGAAGAGGCTGTGGAGAAGATGAAAGAATATACCAAAAAATTGGCTTTTGCATTGAATATCAAAGGGTTGATCAATATTCAGTTCGCGATCAAAGATGACAACGTATATGTTATTGAAGCTAATCCTAGGGCTTCGAGGACAACTCCTTTTATTGCTAAAGCTTATCAAGTTCCGTTTCTAAAAATCGCTACGCATGTAATGATGGGTACAAAGAAGTTGAAAGATTTCAAAGTGGAGAAAAAGTTAGAGGGCTACGCGATCAAAGTTCCTATTTTCTCCTTTAATAAGTTTCCAAATGTCGATAAACAATTGGGACCTGAAATGAAGTCAACTGGTGAAGCCATTCGATTTATTAAAGATTTAAATGATCCATTTTTTAGAGAATTAGATCGAAATCGCTCCGTCTTTTTGACACGTTAATCATTAAGTTTTTAACGACAAGGTGTACAAGTAATAATTTTCTTGTTTAAAATTGGGCTCATCAAAACTTTGCCAAAGTTTTGCATTTGGAAAACGTTGTTGGTCTATAGGAGTTGGTGACAATAAAATAATCCCTCCTACTTTTTTAAACTTTCCAAACAATTGCAATTCTGATTCCGTAGGAACGTAAATTTTTTCCAACCATTTAAAGAAGGTAAATTCTTCTCCCGAAGGTAATTCGTAAAAAGCTCGATCCGCATAACCAACCACGGAAGTACACTCAAACTTATTCATTGCAATTATTGGCACCCGTTGAGGTACTTTCTCCTTAATAAACTCTCCAGTTATTTGGGCATTGGTAAATGGGAGTAAATAATCCTTTTGAAATGCTTTAAATGAGTGTGCTATTTGGAACAGTCCAAAAATGATCGGTATGAAAATCTTTAGATTCCTAAAATTTGACCAATTCAAATTCAATAACTCAAGACAACATATAAAATAAACAAAGAACATTCCCCATTGGCGTATGCCACCATTATAAATCACAACACAAAACAAATAGAAAACAAAAAATCCTGACAGAAAACTTAGTAGCAATTTCTTGTGAGAAAAAAATAAAAAGATCAAAGCTGCCATTACGATAATTGAAAGGAGTATACCTAAGCCAGAAGATCCCATCGCACTGGTATCAGGAATACAACCGATCAAAAAATTATTTGCCAACAATCCTTGAAAGGCATCCATCATCGTTTGACCATCAAACCATTTTTGGTTGTAAGCTCTAGAAAAATCATCTCGATTTCCCCTTGGAAAAACGGTAAGTACAAACACTAAAAAGCCAATAGCTAGACCATAAAACTCTTTTAAATTCAAAATTGATAATGGTTTTGGCAAATTGTCATCTGATAGTTTTAACCATCTGTATAACAATAATCCTCCTGCAATAAAAACTCCATAAACTTCGGTTTGACAAAGCAAAAACAAAAGCACTATAAACAACCATATTCTTTTTGAATCAATTTGTATTAGATGTACTATCCAAAATGATAAAAACATCACCAAAGCATATCCTCTATTTACAATTCCATATTCGAAAGAGAAAAAATAACCAACAGCTAAAAATATTTTTATCCACAAGGCCATGCGGAATTTCAAAAAGAAAACAAACGAAAATCCTAGAATTAAAAACAGATGAGCAAATTGGATTATAAATTCTTCTTGCGATGGAAATAGAAATGAAAAGAAAGAAAAAAATTTTAAGTATAAATAATACAATGCAGGGTGTCCCTCATAATTGAGAAAAGAAAGCATCTCAAAGAAGTTTTGATCACTTGAGACAAACCAAGATTGCCATTCGTCTTTCCATAATTCATGGTATCCGAATTTTGTGGCAGCCATCCAAATACCAAATGCCACAAAGCATAAAAAACGATATAAATTTTTCTGTTTGATCAAATTCACTCAATTGCTACTCAATATATAAAATCAATCATTTATTGATTTATATTAAATTTTAACATATATAATTTATCCAGTGATTATCTTCGCTGCTGATCAGAATAAAACTGACATCAAAACACGGTATTACGGACACGGAAAACTATTGCTTACTGGTGAGTATGCAGTATTGGATGGAGCCAAAGCACTCGCTTTGCCTACCATAAAAGGGCAGTCTATGACCATAAAAAAAACCCGTGGTTCTGATCTGGTTTGGGAAAGCTTAGATGAAGAGGGAAATGTTTGGTTTAAATCTACGATCTCTCTAATGGACTTTTCTGCTTTATCAACCACTGACGAGGAGGTGTCTAAAAGATTGCAAAAGATTTTAAAAAGTGCTGTCAGGTTAAATTCTGAGTTTTTATCAAAATGGAATGGATTTAAAGTAGAAACACAACTAGAATTTCCACGTCAGTGGGGATTAGGATCAAGCTCTACATTAGTGCATGCAGTCGCAGAATGGGCAGAAGTCCATCCGCTTATGTTATGTTACAAATGCAGTAATGGTTCTGGTTATGATGTTGCGTGTGCAGGTGCTGAAGGACCAATCGTTTTTCAAAGCGATTCTGATTCGGTAAGTTATACTCCAATAGATTTTTCACCTTCTTTTAGTAAACATTTGTTTTTCGTTTATCTCGGCAATAAGCAACAAACAGAAACACAAATCGAATATTACCTTAAGAAAGGTAAAAATCGAAAAACATTGGTCAAACAAATTAATGAGATTACGGAGGAAATGATGAATGTCAAAAGTCTTTCGGATTTTGAATCGTTGATCGAAAAGCACGAGCAGTTATTATCTCAAAGTCTGTCCTACCCGCCAATTCAAGAAAAGTTCCCAGACTTTTGGGGGAAAATGAAATCGCTCGGAGCCTGGGGAGGTGATTTTGCCTTAGTTACTTCCAAAAAGAGTCAAGAAGACACTGAAGCTTATTTTCAAAATCAAGGCTTAGATACAGTGATTCCTTTTGAAGAAATGGTGCTTTAGAATTGGCCACCTTCCTTTGACAAAAGAGAATTCAAATATTTCACGAATGTGTCTATAATTGAGAATTTAACACGTTCTTATTGAAACATTCAAGTATGAAACTTCATCACACACCATTTTTGAGCTTTTTCTTTTGTGTTTTTTCATTCGCCATTTTTTCTTGTTCGATAGATCCGAACCCACAAGATTGTTGTACCATCATTGACACAGATGTCCAAATCCATTATCAAACTCAAACTGGTGATGATCTAATCAATAGTAGTCAAGAATTTAATCAGGCAAATATTAAAATATACTATTTAGTAGGCGGTGAGTTTGAGTATGTCTATAATAACAATTTAGATAACCCAGGATACTTTGATGTCTACAAGGATCAAAATGATCGGCAAATCCTGAGAATCTTTCCATCAAATAACTACGATGGGGATTTCTCCACAACTTTAATAGAATTAAATGAATCGGTAATCGATACGCTGTATTGTGAATTTGAATTGACTAATTCTAGTGAGATTTGCAAAAAGGTGTGGCTCAATGGTGAAGAATATGATAATCGCTATCTCGAAATCATGAAATAGGTTTTATCATGCTTTAGAGATTTTAAAAAAGCCAAAAGATAGGTTATGTTATTTTCCGCTCGACTATAGTCAAGTCAGATTTAGTTGTTGGATAAAAACTATTGCTTTTCGCTTCAATTTTTCTGTTGAAGAAATCAACAATCCCAATTCAATAATGTTATACCTTTGCATTTCAAAATTTAAAAATGGACACTGCTGTTAAGAATCCAGTAATGATATATACTGAACAAACTCCAAACCCGGAGTCTTTAAAGTTCGTCACAAATAAAATGTTATACAAAGGCACTGCTGATTTTAGAACTGCAGACCTTGCAAAAGAATGGTCTCCATTGGCGATAGATCTTTTCGAATTACCATATGTAAAAGGAGTTTATGTATGTAACAATTTTGTAACTGTAACTAAAGAGTTTAATTACAATTGGGAAGACATCATGCTCAAATTAAAAGAGCATATTAAAGCATACGTCCAAGAAGGCAAAACAATCATGAATGATGGTTTTGCTGAAGCGATGGAAAAAATTGAGGCTGAAAAAGGTGTAGGATACGAATATACTGGGGAAGAAGCCGAATTGGTTAAAAAGATCAAAGATTTAATTGACACCTATGTCAAGCCTGCGGTAGAAATGGATGGTGGAAATATAGAGTTTAAGTCTTTTGACCAAGGAAAAGTAACTGTCGAACTTCAGGGCTCTTGCAGTGGCTGTCCATCTTCATCGGTTACTCTAAAAGCTGGTATTGAAGGTATGCTTAAAAGAATGGTGCCTGAAGTCACTGAAGTTGTGGCTCAAATGGGCTAATTTGGGAAAATCCAGCATCATAAACATTTAACAAGAATACACACAAAAACTTGAGCAGTCTTTGACTTTTAGGCTTTCGCCTGAATGCGCATAATCATACTATCTCTTTGTAGAAGAATGTTGCAGCTCCGCCTATTTATTAGCCCTTTATCGATGGTTTGTGTGCATATTTCTATTAATTCTTATAAACTATAAGAAAGGCCATATCTTACAAATGCATTCAAAATTATTTGATTGAATTTTTTAGAAAACATTCGGGTTGCATTGGTGTCAGTTAAAGCAAATTTTTTGCGTTCGCTGCTTACACTGATGATCATTGCTGTGGGAATTACCTGTTTGGTAGGGATACTTACTGCCATTGATACGATACTGTTTTCTATGAGCAGCAACTTTAATAAGCTTGGTGCCAACTCCTTCAATATTTACCCAAAGTCAGAAACCATCAAGAGTAATAAAGGCGGGAGAAAAGCTGAAAAATGGAAGCCCATTACTTTTGAAGAAGCATTAAGATTTAAAGAAAAATATAGTTACGGTTCAGCTAGAGTGGCAATAGATATTTACGGGACCAATTCTGCTACCCTGCGATATAAGGATATTAAAACCAATCCAACTTATCGTGTAGTTGGCGTTGACGATAATTATTTTCATGTTACTTCTTATGAAATCGAATTTGGAAGAAACTTTAGCCGAAACGAAATCGAAAGTGGAAATAACAAAGTAATTCTTGGAAGCGATGTAGTGAGAAAATTATTTGATGGTAAAGGTGAAAAAGCCGTAGGTGAATACATGCACATTGGCAACGGAAAGTTTAAGATCATCGGTACCCTCAAGCAAAAAGGATCAAGTTCTGGCGGTTCTAATGATTCTCGCGTTTTTATACCGCTTATAAAAGGCAAAATGTTGTATGGAACTGCCAATAAAAATTATGCTATAACAACGGCTGTCGCGAATGCTCCTGAGGTAGACGATGCTGTATCTCATGCCATTGGATTGATGAGAAATGTAAGAAAGCTAAAAGCCTCACAGGATAATAATTTTGAAATTCGCAAAAGTGATGGCATACTAAATATTCTAAAAGATATAACTACAGAATTGAGACTGGGTACCATAGCCATAGCCTTGATGACTTTATTAGGTGCAGCCATTGGTTTGATGAACATAATGTTGGTGTCTGTAACGGAAAGAACTCGTGAGATAGGTGTTCGCAAAGCCTTAGGCGCCACCAGAAACAATATCTTAATTCAGTTTTTAACCGAAGCCATTGTGATCTGTCAGTTGGGTGGTATCTTGGGAATTATCTTCGGAATTTTTGCTGGTATTGGGGTATCGGCCTGGATAAAAGGCCCTTTTAACGTACCCTGGGATTGGATAATTCTTGGCTTCATCGTTTGTTTGATCGTAGGAGTAATTTCTGGACTCTACCCCGCCTTAAAAGCCTCAAGATTAGATCCTATCGAGTCATTGCGATATGAGTGACGCATTCGCGAATGCATACCATAAAGCCTAAAAGTAAATCTCCTCTTAAAACTAAACTGTTTTATTTCTCAAGGCTGGATATAATTAGACTAGTGAGGATAAAAACTAGATTAAATTTCGGTTTGGAGATTTTTATTACTCTAAATTTCATGCAAGGATTTATAGCCAATAAATCAATGCTATGAAAAAGGGAACAAAAGATCTTATCAAGCGATACCAATTTGAAGATGATAAAAATTCGATCAGAAGTGTAATCATTGGAAATCTGGCTTTAGGTTTTTTATTGCTTTTGGCAATGACACCCGCGTTCTACTTGAGCCCTAGAGTTTTGATTTGTTTTATGACAGGCTTGCTCTATTTATATTTTTTGCGTTTTTATACTTGGGACAATCACTTTATAAACTTGGTTTTGCCCTTTCTGTACTTTTCCATTTTTTTAGTAGAATTATTGACAATTGGAATGCCGAGTGCATTGATCAAGTTCGATTCAAATGGCCTCTCTAAAGGAATCTTATTTGAAATGATGATTGGGATTCTACCACTTTTATATACAGCTCTGAGAGCAATGTTGATTATACCTTTGGTTAAAATAATCTACAGCAGTAAACAGGTTTAAAGGATTAAAATAAAAATGGGCAAGCAATGACAATTACCCACCCATTTTTCGAATAAGATTAATTCTATTAGTTCTTAATTACTTTACCATGATATTCAGTTTCACCAGCTTTAATCTGGAAAAAATAAATCCCTGGAGTTTCATTTTCTAAATCGTTGTCTAGATTGTGGATGCCTTTATCAAGAAAAGCTGATCTTCTATACACTCGCTTTCCAGCGCTATTAAAAATCTCGATTTCTACGATTTGCGCCTTTGGGTTATTTACATTGACCACTATGGATTCATAAAATGGATTGGGATAAAGAGAAAACTCAGGAGCCAATTCGTTATGCTCTTGTAATTGTTGTTGCACCTCACTCCGTATGTTTATCGGCAATTTTTCTGCAACGGATGTTAATATGTTCATTGTACTAGGGAATTGTTGAGAATTAAATTCTTGTTGGCATAAGTTTCCCTTCATTATGTAAGTAAAATTCGTTTCAGTTTGATCAGCATCGATATTGGAATAATGGAAATCACTAAGATTTTCATGTGTAAATTCTTCTGTATCTGCTGGAAAAATGTAGTAAGCTTGCTCATAAGGCAAGGTTTGATAATGGCCACCTAAATAAAACATTAGGTACTTCACATCATCAAAATCTACTTTATCGTTTTCATCTATGTCAGCCGCAAATAATAGCGCTGGATCTGTTATCAATGCATCGCCCATAATATGATCTATCAACATATCGAGATCACATTTATCCAATAATTTTAAATCTACATCTTCACAAGTTGCTGATATATAATAATCTTTATGCATATCCACAGAATCGAAAGAATATTCTCCTTCTTCGTCTGTATATAAATGATGTTGCTCAATAAATTCGTTGACAAGTGTGTCAAATGTTTCGGTAATCTCAATGATTTTTTCTTGATGATAAATCATAACACCTGAAGCGTTTATGAAACTATCGATGGTTATATAAGTTGTTGTGGTATCAATTTCATGTATATATGTTGTGTCGAAAACCACACTTTGGCATTCTACCAAAATATCTTGCATTGATTCTTTGAAAACTGATTCTACATTACCAGATATTCTTACAATGTTATTGGTATCATCGTTTAACTGTGCTTCGCAATTTGGAATATCATCATTGTTTTGGACATCTAATATCACTGTACAAAATGAGTAATTGCCGTTACTACTTAAGTAGTAAACATTAAATTGATTTTCTCCGACGTCGTTACAATCGAAGCTCCTCCACATTACTACTTCATCAGGTGAAAAAGAAGGCGTAAAATCATTGCCGCATGGCGAACTTGTGTTGAGATCAAAATCCTTTGCCCATATTTCTACCATTCCATTATCTATAATCCCATCTCCATCTGTATCCATTGGCATCAATGCTGTATGAATCTTTTGGTAGCAATAGGGAGTCGGGACTGAAATATCTTCGACATAGACATTGACATAACAGTATTTTCTTTTACCACAACCATAATGAATGGTGTACTGTACTTTGGTTATTCCGATTGGATATATACCAGAAATATTAGCACCATTGTCATCTGCATACGGAGAGTTATTGCTTATCGTGAATTCGGTACCACAAGAATTTGGCGCTACTTCTAAAGAGGCTGCAAAAATTTCGCCTTCTATACAATTGTTGGTTTTGCCATAAATCGTATCTACACAGTTTACGATTGGTTCTTCATTTTGAGTAAGCTTGATATCTTGAAAGTAAGTATAATAGCCGTCCGTAATCCCATTGGCTGGATCATATTGACACCAATCAATAATCGTCCATGTTCTTCTTAGTTTTTTACAAGTATTGCTTATTTGAAAAAGTTGATCAGAGTACGTTGCACCAACCGTGGCACAAGGTGGTGTCCAATAAGTTGGATATGCATTTACAGGAGGTAGATCTTGAGGATCGGTTGCTGGAATACAACCTTCTAAACTTAAATTTTGAGGCCAAGTGATAAATGATTGATTAAAACTTGTTCCTGAGCCACTTACAAATATTGTTTGTGTGCAACTATGAGAAACTCCACTATAATCTTCCACCGTCCAAGTCCTGTATACTTCTCCAATATCACATCCATTTAAATCCCAGACCACAACAGGATCTCCGGCAGGCTGAGGACCACTATAGGTAGAAACATAAGCAGTACCATAAATGGATAAATCCCAAATTTCATCTTCGCAGCTCACGTGCTTATCCGCAGGGCACACCAAGGAAAATGCTAAACTTCCGTCAGCTTGAATTTGGTTAAATGATATACAAAGGAGTAATGCAAGACAAAGCCTTGAGAAGCCAAATGTAGTTTTCATATTTTAATATTATAGAATATGTAATCTTCCAATAAATTACATATTACAATAAAATTACATATATTAATTAACTACTATGTGGTAACTACTGTTAAAGTTTTAAAATCAATTTACCTTTTCCCAAATCGTGCTTTCATTTGAAGCATTTTCAGCCCATGGAACACCGTCACAAGTTTGCAATCCGGCTGCTCCACCAAGCGTACAAATCAATGCACAGTTTTCATCATATACATCGGCAGTACCTTGAGTTGTAGTGCAAAATCCATAAGCAAAACAGTAAACCTTTTCACCTCGAAAATCCCAACTAGCCAAATTATCACCAATACAAGCTGTCGTATTCTGAAAGTCCGTCAATCTATCCTCGATACACATAGGTACAGTCTCTTCATCTGGATCACAAGCAACAAAACCTAAAAGCATAAATAACAAAATATAATTTCTCATGTATTAAAAATAAATCACTAAAGGAGAATGACGCAATCTTCTTGCATTCATTTAACAAAAGATTAATCGATTAGTATCTTGTTGTTAGATTAAACACGATATGAAAACTTTACGCATATATCTAAGTCTCGGAATATTCTTTATTATTTCGTGTGCCAAACTCCTTTCGAAACCAAAGAGAATTACTCAGCCAACTATTCTGAAATCATAAATTTTTACAAAAAGCTAGATGACTTATACGAAGTGATTCAAGTAAATGAATTCGGTAAAACAGATATTGGAAAACCTTTGCACGAAGTAATCATTTCAACAAGTAAAATTTTTGATCCTCAAGAATTATCGGCTCAGAAAAAATCTGTGCTTTTTATCAACAATGCCATTCACCCAGGCGAACCTTGTGGAATTGATGCCTCGATGATGTTGGCACGAGATATTGCTACCAATAAAATCAAACAAAATCTATTAAATGATTACGTGATTGTTATCATACCTGTCTATAACATTGGCGGATGCCTAAATAGATCAAGTACAAGTCGTGCAAATCAAGATGGACCTGTACAATATGGCTTTCGCGGAAACGCGCAAAATCTTGATCTCAACAGAGATTTTATAAAATGCGATAGTGAAAATGCACAGAGTTTTAATTTGCTTTTTAATAAGTGGAGTCCTTTGGTTTTTATCGACAATCATACTTCTAACGGTGCGGATTATCAATATACTATGACCCTTATCGCTACACAGAAAGACAAATTATCAAAGCCCTTGGCTAAGTATTTACAAAAGACAATGCTGCCTGATCTTTACAGCAAAATGAAAAAGAAAAAATGGGAAATGACTCCTTATGTATATGCTCGAAATACTCCTGATGAAGGCATCGCTGGATTCTTAGATCTTCCGAGATATTCGTCAGGTTATGGCGCTTTGCATGAAGTAATTTCTTTTATGCCTGAGACGCATATGCTCAAACCTTACAAGGATCGTGTTTGGAGTACCTATCGATTTATGGAATCTATGATCGAACATTTATCTGTGAACGTTTCGGTATTGGCGAAAGCCAAAAATGCAGCCATCAAAAAAAATATCAGTTCTAATAGCTTAGATCTTAATTGGGCGATGGATCGCAATGTAAGTGAAGAAATAGAATTTAAGGGTTTCGAAGCTGGTTATAAGGAAAGTCAAATAACGGGTCATTCGAGACTCTATTATGATCAATCTAAAAAGTACAAAAAGAAAATTCCATTTTACAACACTTATAAGGCTATCACATCCGTGAAAGTCCCTCAGAAATATGTGATTCCACAGGCTTATAAAAAAGTCATTCAACGTTTAGAATGGAACGGAGTGAAAATAGAAAGATTAAAAAAAGACACTATACTTTCTGGTCAGTGTTACTATATCCGTGATTACAGTTCCACTCCCCGACCATATGAGGGTCATTTCTTACACAAAGATGTAGAGGTCGAAATATTTGATCTTAAACTAAAATTTTACGAAGGAGATGTTGTCATAAAGACTGATCAAAATAAGGTGCGTTACATTGTAGAGACCTTAGAACCTCAAGGTCCAGATTCTTTCTTTGCATGGAATTTTTTCGATGGTATTTTAATGCAAAAGGAATATTTCTCACCTTACGTATTTGAAGACCTAGCGGTAGAAATCTTGAAAAAGAATAAAAAATTGAAAAAAGAATTTGAGCAAAAGAAAAAAGATGAGCCGAAATTTTCTGAAGATCCTTCCGCTCAATTACAGTTCATTTATAAAAACAGTCCATATTACGAAAAGACTTTTCAAAGGTATCCTATTTTAAGAATTATGTAAATGGAATCTTTAGCAGCTGCGAGTTCTGATGCTACTTCTTTAATGACAATTAGATCTCCATCATAAGCATATCATTTAGTTGCGAGCAATGCCAGATACATTTATACAATAGCTTACTCAACATTTAAATTCTGTCTTTCAACCAAAAAGTCAAAAGTTAATTCTGATAGGCCTTTTCCTTCTACTACCCCATTCCAAGCACCATGTCCTGCGGGGTTTCCATTTGGTAATTGAATGGTTTCTAGTTTATTGTAAACACCTAAAGAATCATATATACTTTGAAGTTCAAGTGCACCTTCGTACGGAGTAACCGGATCCTCTGCAGTACCATGTGCCATAAATAATTCAGGATCATTACTGTCATATCTATCATATTGGTCCAAATCATAAACTGCCTCAAATACATCTAATTTTATTTTCGAACCCCAGAAATAAATCATACTCCTCACTTCATAAGTCTGGTCCAAGTTGGTGGTGGAAAGTGTGGGGTCATCAGCAAGAGAAATCTCATCCCTGAAATCTTCTTGATTTGAAATCCCCAACGCAATCGTAGTTATCGATCCTGCAGAGGCACCTCCTACTGTAATATAATCTGTATTTATGCCATAGTTGTTTGAATTAGCGATAATCCATCGCAAGGCTGCTTTTGCATCTCTTTGGGCGAGGTACATGGCAATAGCTTGTTTAACTTGATCTGAGTTTGCTGCCCCTTCCAAGGCATTCTCAATCCACTTTTGTGGTGCCATTCCTTTATAAAAAGTTATCAATTCTTCTGGACTCATTCCTTCTATCGTACCCAATTCTTCTGTAGTACGATAGTCTATGGAAATAAAAACCCATCCTCTTGAAGCATAGTAATTAGCCATATCTACAATTTCAGGTTTATGTTTTATGCCTCCTGTAAAACCTCCTCCATGAATAAACATATAAACAGGACGATTAGTAGAAGTATTCTCGGGGTAATAAACATCTAAGAGTTGAGGAACGGGAAAAGAAGTCGTACTTAATGCATTATGTCCCAGCCCTTCGGCGAAGGTCAGGTCTTCATCATTTAAAACTGCAAATGTAGACTCGGATTTGACCACAGGTATTCCATTATTGGATGTTGTCGGATCATCATCTTTACAAGCTGCAAATAAGAGTAATGAAAAAATAAAGAGATATGATATTTTATACATCTGACGGTTTTTTGAATTTAATATACTTTGGTTTTCAAATGATTTACTGAACAATTCCTAGTTTACAATTTGATCTTTAAATTGATTTGCAAATACTCTGTATCCGTTTTGAGTTTGAGCTATTACAGTACCTTTATCCATATTGACTGTGTCAGAATTATTCATTTCTGAGTGGAATTTTCTTACATATAAATCACTCCAGATTACCAGCTCCATAATGATCGGAGCCAAATCTATTCCTTTATCTGTCAGCAGATAAGTGTTTTCTTTTTTATTGGAACTGAGTTTGTTTTTTGTTATCACTTCAAGTGATTCTAGGACTTTCAATCTAGACGAAAGCAGATTTGTTGCTACTCCTTCATCAGAAGCAATAAACTCTTTAAAAGTCGTCTTTTTAAAAAGCAACATATCTCGAACTAACAAAACTGACCATCGGTCACCAATTAGATCTAGGGCAGAAGCAATCATACAAGAAGATCGAAATTTAATTTTCATTGGTACGAAGATAATACTTTAATAAATAAAGTAAAATGTAAGTAC
>JAHDHU010000089.1 GCA_020631135.1 Saprospiraceae bacterium
AGCATTCCAGTCATATAATAGTCATTTACTTCAGGTTTACCTCGTATATCACCGGTGGCCTGTAAATAAGGATCTGTATTTCCTAAATATTCAAATTCTCTATTTGCTAATCTTGCAGCGTCAGCACCGTTTGCATTGAGTAAATCCTCATAAGCAACATAAGTAGTACTCACGTCATCCAAATAATCCGTAAATAAGAATCTTACATTTACCTCTAACCCTATACTTATTTGCTCTGACATACGGAATTTCATACCACCACCAATGGGTACGGCAAATTGAGTAAGTTTATATTTTTCTGGTCTACCTGGCATTCCTTGTCCTTCAGTTCCTAAAGGTTGTAGATTAATGTAGGCTCCATTATATAGTGTACGGGGATTAAATTTATAGATAGCGATACCTGCGAAAGCATATGGACTGAAAGCTTTGTTATCTCTTTCATCTGTGCTAAATCCTAAAATATTACTTTCAACCATTAAGGCAAATTCAGTAATGTCGGACTCAAAAGAAAGATTACGTTTTCTTTGCCAATCGGCTGAACCTAAACTATCTCTACCGTTGACTGCTCCCTTATTAAAGTTTAATCTAAGATCTAAATACCTATTAAAATTATACTTCAAATGAAGTCCATAAGTGAAATTCAAGTTTTGAAAATGCTGTCCAAATTGTGGCGGATCCAAATCACCTGTGTAAACCATTCCACCTATTTGTGGACCAATTTCGAAATTCTGCGAATGCAGATCACTCGAGACAAGAAAAAAGGCAAAGAAAAATATTAATGAAAATCTCATAATGTTTTGGTTAGGTGATATTCACAGGTAGGACGTAAGAATATTTCAAAGATACATTAAAAAAAAAAGTAATACGTTTTGAATGTTAAAAAATATTAATTCTGAAGCTGCTCTTAATATTTGATCTTTATATCATAGCTTTGTCCCTCATTTTAAACGTATATATCTATGAAGAATATTATCTTCTTAATGGTGTTTATATTAGTAGGACACCTAAATGCTCAGCATCCCCCAAAGGACTGGTACCATAATGATCCAGTTACAAGTGAATATCAAGGTATCGGAACATACAAGGCCTATGAAGAATTGCTAAAAAACCGATCTTCTGTTCCCGTTGTCGTGGCTGTGATAGATTCGGGAGTAGATGTTGAACATGAAGATTTAGCAACCAATATGTGGGTTAATGCAGGAGAAATTCCAAACAATGGTGTTGATGACGACAACAACGGATATGTCGATGATATCCACGGATGGAATTTTATAGGTGGTAAGAATGGTGAGAATGTCAATAAGGACACTTACGAAGCTACAAGGTTGTATAAAAAGTATCACTATAAATATAAAGATGCCAACGAAGGTAATCTTAGCAAGGACCAAAAAAACGAATACAAAGTTTACCTAAAAGTAAAAGAAGAATTAGAGGGTAAAAGAAAAAGTGCGGAAACCAATATTGAAAAACTCAAAGAACAAAAAGAATCTGTGATTGCAGGGATTACCTCATTGGTCGCCTTGTTGGATGGAAAAGCCATCACAAAAGAAAACGTTTCAGCTATAGAAACAGATGACTCTGGTGCCGCTTTTGGCAAAAACGTTTTGATGAGAAATCTTTCGGATGAAGATTCTTTTGAAACATTAGACGGCATTGTCACTGAAATTAGTGATAGGTTCCAAGGTGGATTCGATCACTATCAAGGTCAGCTAGACTATGCTTACAACCCAGATTTCGAACCACGTACAATTGTTGGAGATAATTATGGCGATGTTTATGAAAAAGGATACGGCAATAACGCCTTTGAAGGTCCTGATGCTCTGCATGGAACGCATGTAGCGGGTATTATTGGAGCCGTGAGAAACAATGAAACCGGTATGGATGGAGTTGCTGCCAACGTGCAAATAATGACTTTAAGAGCTGTACCTGATGGAGACGAAAGAGATAAAGATGTCGCCAACGCAATTATATATGCCGTCGACAACGGTGCATCAATTATCAATATGAGTTTTGGTAAAGGATTTAGTTGGAATAAAAAAGCTGTGGATGAGGCCGTTAATTATGCAACCAAAAATGATGTTTTACTGGTACATGCTGCCGGAAATTCTGCGCAAAACAATGATAGCAGCGACAACTATCCCAATGATACATATGAAAAAGGATTTGGATTTCTGTTTTGGAAAAAGAAAAAGTCAGCTACTTGGATAGAAGTTGGTGCGCTTTCCCATAAATCAGACAAAGAATCAGTGGCTTCCTTTTCAAATTATGGAAAACAGAATGTAGACGTTTTTGCACCAGGCCAAGAAATTTACTCTACCCTTCCCGATAATGAGTATCAATATCTTGCTGGAACCAGTATGGCATCCCCGGTTATTGCAGGTACTGCTGCATTATTGAGAAGTTATTTTCCAAGCTTAAGTGCGACTCAAGTGAAAGATATAATCATGTCAAGTTCAGACAAATTGAATATAGATGTACAATTACCAGGAGACAAAGAAAAACTTGTTCCATTTAGTGAACTCAGTGTTTCTGGAGGAACAGTGAATGCCTATAAAGCAGTGAAAATGGCGATGGGTACAAAAGGAAAGAAAAAAGTAAAGACAAGATCCAAGGGAGCTTAATCTCCCAATGCTAAAATGCTTAAAAAAAGCTCCTGCTAGATGTAGGAGCTTTTTTTTTTTGCGGCCTAAATAAAATTTTGTGACCTTATTTTTTTAACTGGTCTAAAAAATGAAATAAATAAACTCGATAAATGTTTGATAATTTAAAAAGAATCGCCGTACAAAAATTAGCTGAAAAAATGGCTGGTAACTCTCTCAATGCTGAAGCTACTGGCGCAGCAGCAGAGCAAGGTGCAGGTGCAATATTAGAGACTTTAAAAAGTAAATTAGCTGGAGGTAATCTTGACCAGGTTCAAGATTTATTCTCAGGAGGTAATTTCGAATCTAACGAACTATTTCAAACTGCCAAATCTAAGATGACCGAGGTACTTCAAGGTCAAGGCATGAGCGCTGAAGAAGCTCAAGCTGAAGCTGAATCAACTACACCAGACTTAATCAATGGATTGAAAGAAAGGTTTGAGTCAAAAGATGAAGCCGATTCAGAATTTGACTTAAGCAGTTTAAGCAAATGGATTCCAGGAAATGCTGGAGATCTTTTAAATAAAGCTAAAAACTTATTGGGTTAAGAGATTCAAAAGAAAACATGAAAGGTCCAATCTGCAACGTTTGCATTTGGACCTTTTTTTATGCCTTTAAACTTTCGATACTGGATTGTATCGCTTTAATACGTTCCATACCGTCCGCTAATTTTTTTCGTTCGTTAGCAACTACTTGTTCTGGTGCTCCACTTACAAATCTTTCATTATTAAGTTTTTTCTGAATCGAAGCGACAAATCCTTGTTGATATTCTAAATCCTTCTGTAAACTGACCAATTCAGCTTCGACGTCAATTTGCTCTTCGAGTAAAATTCCAAATTTTTCAGTACCACAAACAAAACTGATACAATTATCCGGTTCTGCGTCCACAATATCAATCGACTGCAGCACTCCAATTTTCTTTAATAGAGCTTGAAAACCATGCGACGCAATTAGTCTTTTTGATTCTTGAGAATCGAAAGCAACCAGTTGAAGTTGTTCGCTCTTTTTTAATGACTTTTTGTTTCGGATTTCGCGTACTCCAGAAACTATATCTTGAAGTAAAGCAACATCTTTCAACAATCCTTGATCAACTTCGGAAGAATTTGGAAATTTTGACATCATACAGTCTTCTTCTCTGTTTGATTTTAATGCATGCCAAATTTCTTCAGTAATAAATGGCATAAAAGGATGTAACATTTTACAGATATCGGAGAATATTTCTACGATTTCTTCTTTCAATTTAGCGGAAACTGGATCCCCATATTTTGGCTTTGCCATTTCCAAAAACCATGAACAAAATTCTCCCCAAATAAAAGAGTAAGAGGTCATCAGTGCTTCTGAAAGCCGATATTCTTTAAAATTTTGTTGTACTTGATTTAGGACTTGGGATTTGCGTGCCTTTATCCAAATCAAGGCCAGATTTTCTTCATCTAAAATTTCAATGGCATCATTTTCTTCCCAACCGTTAACGAGACGTAAAGCATTCCAAAGTTTATTGGAAAAGTTTCTCCCTTGTTCACACAGTTTATCATCAAAAAGCAAATCTCCTCCTGCTGGGCTACATGACAACATTCCGAACCTAACTCCATCCGCACCAAACTTTTGAAGTAGTTCTAGAGCATCAGGCGAGTTTCCAAGAGATTTACTCATTTTTCGGCGTTGTTTATCACGAACCATTCCCGTGAAATAGACATGATCGAAGGGTCGTTTATCTTCCCACTCATATCCAGCCATGATCATTCTGGCAACCCATAAAAAGATGATGTCCCATCCGGTCACTAAGACAGAAGTTGGATAATAATAATCTAAGGTTTCGCGATCTTTAAATCCATCAAATACAGAAATTGGCCATAACCAAGAAGAAAACCAAGTATCTAAAACATCTTCGTCTTGTTTTAAGTCTTCCAATTTTAGATTGGGGAATTTAGTCTTCGCATTCGCGAATGCGAGTTCTTTGGTTTCTGCGACAAATACCTCGTCTTGGTAATAGTAGGCAGGTATCCTGTGTCCCCACCATAACTGTCGGGATATACACCAGTCTCGAATATTTGTTAACCAATGTCGGTATGTATTTTTTTGGTTTTTTGGGAAAAACTCGACCTCATCATTTTCAACATTTTCTAAGGCAGGTTTGGCCAAGGAAGTCATATTTACATACCATTGTAGGGACAATTTTGGTTCCACTACCGCGTTTGTACGTTCTGATCTTCCTACGCTGTGCAAATAATCTTCAACCTTCACTAAACTCCCCTGTTCTTCCAGATCCTTGACGATCATTTTTCGGACCTTAAAACGATCTTCTCCGACAAACAATTGGCCTTCCTTCGAAATAGAACCGTTATCCTCAAAAATATCAATTACTTCTAGTTCATGTCTTTTTCCGATTTCATAGTCATTTACATCATGCGCTGGAGTAACTTTTAAAGCACCTGTCCCAAATTCTTTATCTACGTAATCGTCAAAAATTATTGGAATGGTTCTGTTCACCAATGGAACAATTACATTTTTACCGTGCAAGGATTGGTATCTTTCATCCGCAGGATTGACTGCGACTGCACTGTCCCCTAAAATAGTCTCCGGTCTGGTGGTGGCAATCGTCACAAATTCAGAAGAGTTTTCGATTTGATATCTAACATGGTAAAGCTTTCCATTTTCCTCGGTGTGCAAAACCTCTTCATTGGACAAAACGGTTTGCGCTTCAGGATCCCAATTGACCATCCTCAATTGACGATATAATTTATCCCTCTTGTACAAATCCACAAAACACTTGATTACAGCTTCAGATCTAACCTCATCCATTGTAAAAGAAGTACGTTGCCAGTCACAAGAAGCTCCTAGTTTTCTCAACTGCTTGAGAATAATGCCTCCATATTCTTCTTTCCATTCGAATGCATGTTTAAGAAATTCTTCTCTTGTTAGATCAGATTTTTTAATACCCTTTTCTCTCAACATTTTCACCACTTTAGCTTCAGTTGCTATGGAGGCGTGATCTGTACCAGGTACCCAACAAGCATTTTTTCCATCCATTCTGGCCTTTCTGATCAACACATCTTGAATGGTATTATTCAACATGTGCCCCATATGTAATACACCTGTGACATTGGGTGGAGGTATCACTATCGAATAGGACTCACGGCCATCCGGTTCCGAATGAAAGTAACCACTTTGCTCCCAATGCTGGTACCACTTACTCTCTATTTCCTCTGGACTATATCTTGTATCTATACTCATACTACGCTTTAAAATATTTCTGGTTCTAATTGGTTATGAATAAGGTCTGAAAACGTTTCTCTTTTTCTGATCAAATAAGTTTGATTGTTGTAAACCAACACTTCGGCTGGTCGATATCGGCTATTATAATTCGATGCCATTTGAAAACAATAGGCACCTGCATTGTGGAATGCTAAAACATCTCCCTCAGAGACTTCTAAAAGCTTACGATTAACCCCGAATGTATCGGTCTCACAAATGTATCCAACTACTGTGTAAATCCTCGACCTTCCTTCAGTTTTAGAAACATTTTTAATCTCGTGGTATGCTTCGTATAACATGGGACGAATTAAATGGTTAAGCCCTGTATCAACGCCGACAAAAACATTTGAAGTAGTTTGTTTGACTACATTGGTTTTAGCCAAGAAAATACCACTTTCGGAAACGATATATTTTCCTGGTTCAAAGACAACAGTTAACTCCTTCCCTATTTCTTTAAAAAAGGATTTGAATCTTTTGGATAGTACCTGGCCCAATTCTTCAATATCAGTTTCGATACCATCATTTTTGTACGAAACTTTAAATCCACTTCCAAGGTCAATAAACTCCAGTTCAGAAAAATCTTTTGCAAGCCCAAGAAGAATCTCAGCTCCTTGAAGAAAAACTTCTGCATCCAAAATCTCAGAACCAGTATGCATGTGCAATCCTTCTACTTTTAATCCAGTTGCCTCGATTATCCTTTTAATATGAGGAATCTGGTGCATCGAAATTCCAAACTTAGAATCGATATGACCTGTTGAAATTTTGGAATTTCTTCCTGCCATAATATGAGGGTTAATCCGAATGCAAACTGGCTTACTTGGAAATTCTTGACCAAACTGTTCTAATATCGAAAGATTGTCAATATTAATTCTAACTCCCAAATTCACCGCTTTTCTAATTTCCTCCAATCCGACACAATTCGGGGTATACATTATTTCTTCAGGATAGAAACCAGCTTTTAAACCAAGTTGGACCTCCTGGACACTAACAGTATCAAGCCCAGCTCCTAACTTTTTAAGGATTTTTAAAATCGTAACATTACTTAAAGCCTTACAAGCATAATTAATTTTCAAACTTGGCAAATCAAAAGCATCGAATAATCTCTTGTATTGTCTTTCTATGATATTGCCATCATAAACATATAGCGGACAACCAAATCGCTCTATCAATTCATCAACGCTTACTCCATTTTGGAAATAATATTTCCCTTCTTTTACTAACATTTTTGACTCAATTATCAACAAGGTATCAAAGTTACTCAGATCGAGATTGAGAGACTAATATTGGAGGCCTCTATTTTACTTACTCAAATGATTAACTAAACAATCGTCTAAATTCGACGTTATTTGTAAAAAAATACGATGGCACCTAATAGAAGAAAATTTATAAAAGATTCAGCCATTCTCGGCGCTTCGGTATCCACACCATCCCTTGTCTTGACCAACTCCGGAATGCTGAGTAGCAGAAAAAATAGATCGGTTCATAAAATTTTAAATTCAAATCGTGTCAATGTTGGTACTCTTCCCGTTATGAGGGCTTTTGCTGGTGATCAGAACGACTACGTTTCTCCTTTCGTTTTATTTGATGAGTTTGGCCCTGTTAACATCGAACCAGGGAATGATGCTCTACGAGTGGATGCACACCCACATGCTGGAGTCATCCCGACAACTTATTTTCTAGCAGGATCAGGACACCACAAGGATAGTTTGGATTACGATTTCCAGATCAATACCGGAGAATTTATGATGTTTTCTTCGGGCAGTGGGGCGATTCACATGGAAGAGTCAGGCGATCAACTGAAAAAAGACGGAGGCACGTTGCATGGATTTCAAATTTGGTTAAATATGCCAAAGGGAACAAAATGGCAAGATCCGACTACCTCCGTATTCAATGGAGAACAGATGCCTTCAATATGCAATGAACACTTTTCTATAAAAATAATCTTAGGCCAATTGGATGGAAAGAAATCCTTGGTCCAAACTCATTCACCTACCTTCTATTATCATGTCATTTTGCATCAAAATGCCAGAATAGACATTCCTGTAAAAGGCAACCATAATGCATTCGCCTACATGGTAAAGGGTGATTTAGAAATAGAAAATCAAAAAAGGCTCTTACCTAATCAAGTGGCTTTGTATGAAAGAGGAAATGATCAATTAAACTTTTTTTCAAAGGAAGGTGCTGAATTCTTTGTTTTAGGGGGCCAACCACTTAACGAAGTGGTATATTCTTATGGTCCTTTTGTAATGAATACTGAAGAAGAAATCAGAAAATGTTTGCAAAATTATAACGCAGGTAAAATGGGTGATCCCAAAAAAGTGAATTCCTAATTCAAAAAAAAATCTGCACATACACCAAAGAGATCTTAACTTTCATCTAAGTAGAAAGAAGTCTTAAATGGGTATGGACTTACAAAAGATCATAAAAGGATGTAAAAATCAACAAAGCTGGGCTCAGAAAGAGCTGTACAGTTTATATAAAGACGTTCTTTTTGGACTATGTCGGAGATATATCAAATCTCTTGAAGATGCGGAAGACGTCTTTGTTGAAGCCTTTTACAAGATTTTTAATAAAATCAATTCATTTAAAGGTGAAGGTAGTTTTGAAGGATGGATGAAGCGTATAGTGATCAATGAGTCACTTATGTTTTTACGAAAGAAAAAACATTTTCATTTATCGATCGAATCTGATAATGTACAAGTAAAACTTGACCCTAAAATTGTGGATTCGTTGCAGTATAACGATGTAGTGAAACTTTTAGATTTTTTACCCACAGGATACCGAACGGTTTTCAACCTTTATGTCATCGAAGGCTATAAACACAAAGAAATTGCCGAAGAATTAGGTATCAGTATTAACACTTCAAAATCTCAATTGATTTTGGCAAAGAGAAGAATGCAAGAATTATTGAAAAAAAAACTGAATTATAAAATAGGATAAAACTTATGAAACAGTTTAATGAAGATTTAAAAAACTATCGCCATGAGCCTTCTAATTTGGCTTGGGAAAGAATTGAAAATAAGCTCGAACATCGAAAAAGCAGAGATAGAATTGTAAAGTTTCGAAATATATCCATAGCTGCTGTGATGGTTTCTCTCTTTGCGATTATCGGAGTGATGAGTCTCTATTTGAACAGTTACAATCCTGAAGTCTTCGCCACGAGCAACAATTTCAAACCGGTGCAGATGGAGGCACTGGAAGAAAGTGACGAAAGCCTATACAATTTCGATTATTTAAAACAATTAAATTCCACTTACGAGGACAAAGTCGGAAAATTGTTTTAAGTCGCTTTTTTAAACGGATTTCTTGCTTTCCACTGATCTTCTGGAACAAAATACTCAAGTGCTTTTGGTAGTATCTTATTGATCAATGAATTATTGTACTTCATTAGTACCTTAAGAGGTATC
Source organism: Saprospiraceae bacterium (assembly GCA_020631135.1). GTDB lineage: Bacteria > Bacteroidota > Bacteroidia > Chitinophagales > Saprospiraceae > JAHDHU01. Next base: position 9,299 of record JAHDHU010000089.1, read on the forward strand.
GCAATGGCACCAACAGAACTTTTTATTTCCATTGCTGTCCTTGATAAATGTATCTTTTCCACTTTACGTTCAATAGCCATCTCGATCATATCGAATAGAAAATTTAGATATAATTGATATTGCGAATTTTTACTGTGATCGTATCCTAAAAAATGTGCTTCCAATGCGTTCTTATTTTTGAGCAAGGTAAAATATCCGATTAAGCTGTTTTCATCTTCATAATAACCAACAACAGTAAAATCATCACCAAGGCTTTTTTTTAATTCAACATTATAATCACTATGAAGATGAAATAAATTAAAACCTGCACCATCAACGGTCTCGAGATACTGTTTGTACATGATTTCTTTATTAGCTTCGATTTCGTCTACAGAAAGCTTCTTTCTCATCAAACCTTCTCCTTTTTTTCTGGCACGCTTCATACGAACCCGAGATTTAGATTTTAATGCTTGACCATAATCATCAAAAGAATTCCAATTTGCACGAACAGGCATTTCCATGTTTGGTTGAACTTGAAACGAAGTATATCCCTCTAGTTTATTTAAAGAAGGTAAATCCTCTATTAAATAATCTTTCTTCAAATTTGCTCCAACGGTCAGTCCTTCCTTTTTTAATTCATTTCGGACTATTTCCATCGCCGCGTCAATTATTCGATAACGTGTATCCTTATCAAAGGACTTAAGAAAGTGATGGCCAAAATCACCAGTAACAAGAGTATTTCCTGAAACCATGATGTATGTTCTAAAAAATGACGCTATCATTTTTTTTATTCCTGAACTATATTGTAGCGAATCAGCTAGACTTCTTTTAATAATTTGAAAATATTAAAAAAA
>JAHDHU010000016.1:0-36845 GCA_020631135.1 Saprospiraceae bacterium
CAATAATTAAAAAAGCAGTTGCTTTAAAGAAATGCTTTACAGTTTTCTGTTTGACAGCGTCGACTAAATAAAATATTACTAAAGCCATCAATACGATACCTAAATAAAAAGTCATTTGGGGATGGTTGCCATATAGATTTAATGCAAATGACAGGGCGAACAAGACAGCTCCTAAAGTAATGTTTTTACGATAGCACAAAATGACCCCTGCAATAATCGGTGCAGTCGTTAGAAGTGCTCTTATTTTGCTGGTATGACCAGCATCAAATATTACGAAGTTATTCGTCGTAAATGCAAAGGAAACCGAGGCAATGATAGCCAACCAATGATTTGCTCCTAACAAAATCATCAAAAGGTAGAAGCCAATCATTCCCATGATGAAATAACCTGCTGGTCTTGGAATCCCAAGTCTAAAAGATGATTCAACGTACTTGATCAGATTGCTTCTCATCGGTGCCGAAATTTGATAGGTCGGCATACCTCCAAACAATGCATTGGTCCAGAGGACTACTTCTCCGGTTTTCTTTTCATATTCTTTTGCTTCGTGGGCCATTTGCTCATAGTTGATGATGTCCCCCATAAGCATTTTCTTGCCTTGAAATTGAGGTATAAAATAACTCACTGAAAGGACCACAAAAATGATTAAAGCAATAAGATGATGTTTGATTTTATTAAAGAAGTTTTGCATAAGTCATATTTGGAAAAACATTATATCTAAGGTAAGCTTTTTGATAAGTTTTAGGCTTTTAGCCGAGCATAAACATGAGCATCAATAAAGACATCATCTTTTTTGTAGGCTTTTAAACTCTCTCCTTCACTATGAAAATTTGCTTTTTGCAAAACCCTTTGAGACGCTTTATTAAAAGAATAAACAGTGGCTTTGAGTTTAGTCAAATCAGATTCTTTAAAAACTGCTTTCGCGAATGCGGTGACTATAGCCGTCATCCATCCTTTTCCTCTGAAATCTTTATGTAGCCAGTAGCCAATTTCACTAACGTGTGAATTAACACCTTGTTCGTACAGTAGGCCAATACCACCTATCATTTTACCCTCAAAAACGACAGACCAATCTTTTTGAACTTTATTTTTACGTTCAAACTCTTTTACTATTCCGATGAAATCTAGGGCATCTTGTAAGGTATACGGGCTAGGTACCTTCAATGTATTGCGATAGACTTCTGGATCTTGCATCCCGTCTACTATGTCATAAGCATATTTATACTCAAGTCTCTTCAGGCTAAGCTCCTCCGATACCGAAATCTCATAATACTTCAATCTTTATAAATTTTAACTTCCTTTGATCCGTCAGACTTTATATATCCACGATACATACCAGCAGAATTAAAAGGCATTGCCACATTTCCATCTTGATCAAGAATAATTGCACCCCCACTTCCTTTTATTTTTTTCAACTTTTGATTGATAACTAAATTACCTGCTTCTTCTACTGATAGGTCTTTGTATTCCATTGCAGCACTGATATCATGCGCTACTGCATATCTCATAAAAAATTCTCCATGACCTGTACAAGAAACACCACAGGTCTTATTATTCGCATATGTACCAGCACCGATTACGGGAGAATCTCCAATTCGATTCCATTTTTTATTTGTCATGCCCCCTGTTGAAGTGCCTGCAACAATATTTCCTTCTTTATCTAAGGCAACAGCTCCCACCGTACCGTATTTATATTCTTTAAATTCTTCTACTGAACCGAGGTCTTTATTTTTTACATTTTGCAATGATTGCCATCTTCTTTCTGTGTAAAAGTAAGAGGGATCAACGATTTCCAATCCATGTTCTTTTGCAAATGACTCTGCTCCTTTCCCCGCGAGCATCACGTGTTCCGAATTACTCATTACGGCTGCAGCTGCATTAATAGGGTTTCTAACAGTTTCTACACCTGCAACAGCACCAGCATTTAAGAACTTTCCTTCCATAATGGAAGCATCTAACTCGTTTTCTCCTGCATTGGTAAATACAGCACCTTTACCCGCATTAAATAAGGGAGAATCTTCCATCGTATTTATGGTTTGAATGACCGCTTCGAGACTAGTTCCACCATTCTTTAAAATTTCTTCTCCCGTTTTTAATGCAAATTCTAGGGCCAAAATGTATTTCATCTCCGTGTCCTCCGTCATATTTTCTTTTAAAATAGTTCCTGCACCGCCATGGATGACTAAGGCATATTCTATTTGATCGCTGTTTTTATTTTCCACATTCTTGGAATTAGAATTTTGCTGACAAGAATAAAAAGTTACTAAGAAAATTAAAGTTAGGAGCTTGTTCATCCGATTTCTTTTAGTTCTTTTAAAAGGGAAGATCTCTTCTCTTTCAATTCATTCATTTGTTTTTTATTGAGGACGTTCATTTTAAAATAATGGAAAACATATAAAACTTGATCGCCGAATCTAAACATTAACCATTCACAGATGACTGCAATTGGAGCAAAAAGAATTGCAACCCAACCTACATTGAAAAAAAGAACAATAGTCGCAATTGGATAGAAAAGGTAAAAATGAATCAATAATCTTGATAGTCCACTTAGAGAAGTAAAAAATCTATTTTTTGGTATAACGAAAATGGAAAGTAAAGTTGTAATACCCGTTGGAATCAAATTGAAAAGTAAGCCTACAAAGGCAAACGGTGCCAACAAGATGCTTGCAATTATTCTTTTGAGCAAACTGTCGTTAAGCACATATTTGTCATACGTGTTATTCTTTTCCAATTTGGAATTGTACTCTTTCAACTTTTGAATTAGCTCAATATCTGGATCTTTGAGTTTCTCAATCAGGTTATTCTCTACCTTAAACGGAATTCCGCTTTCGTCAAATATCGGTAGCCAAGGTTCTTTAATTCTTATTTGATTTCGGATCAGAGGAATTGCTAAATTAAAATTTTGAAGAAGTTGCGGGTCCTTGACTTTGACAATTAGTTTGTCTAGAGCATCTTCAGTAATTTTTGTCAATGCTTTAACTCCTGTTGATTGATTTTCTTGAATAGATCCGAGGTGATCTTTAAAATCGATTGGGTCTCCTATTTTTATAATTACATCCTTCCTGAATCCCATAAAATCTTCGAAGCTCACCCCTACCGGTACAATCTTGAGATCGATTGAATTATCCAATTGGTAAGCTTGAAAGGACATTCTAGCCATACCTGTTTTGAGTGGTCTTAAATACTTAACTTGTTTTGAACTTCCTTCAGCAAATATGACCACCTTAGCGCCTTTTACCAGTTGTTCTGCAACAACTGATTGGCTGTTTTTATTTTCACGTAAGTGAGCAAAACCATCCTTTTTTCTAAAGATTGGAAGTTGATTGGTTCCCTCTAAAAACCATCTAAAAGCTTTTTTTTGAAAGAGATCCCCGCGTGTTAAAAAATGTAACACAAATGGAAATCCACAAGCATAAATACAAGGTTCCCAAAATCCGGTCGGATGATTGCTGACGATAAATTGCGGATCATTTTTTGGCAATTTATCTAAACCCTCAATATATATCTTCCTAAAAAAGAGACGCATGATGGTACCGACTAGAAACTTATGTAAAGGATATATCATTTAGTTAACTTCGATTACAAATGTAGATAAGAGTCTTTGAATGGAGATAAAAGATAATTGGGTAATTGTTATTTCTGGACCCACATGCGTGGGAAAATCATCACTTTCTCTCCAAATAGCAGACGAATTAGGTTGTCCAATCATCTCAGCTGATAGTAGACAAGTTTTTAAGGAACTAAATATTGGAACTGCCAAACCTTCAAAAAATGAATTAGAAAGGGTAAAACACTATTTTATTAATCATCTTCCAATCACTGAACGTTTTTCTGCCGGTATTTTTGAAAATGAATCCATCCCTCTATTAAATCAATTATTTAAAAATCATCGATGTGTTATCCTGACTGGAGGAACCGGTTTTTATATAGATGCTCTACTAAACGGTATTGAAGAAATTCCCGATATCCCACAAGATTTTGTGCAAAAATGTCAAAAAGATTTTGAAGACAATGGTTTAGAATGGCTGTCTAATGAAGTTAAAAAAATTGACCCTAGATTCTTTTCCAGTGCAGATATTCAAAATCCTAGAAGGCTCATTCGTGCTTTAACCGTTTCCCAGTTTACTGGAAAGGCTTTTTCAACCTGGGCGCGTAAATCAAAAAAATCACGCGAATTTAACAACCTCAAAATCCTCTTAGAAAGAGATCGATCTGAGCTCTATGAAAGAATAAATAAGCGCGTAGATCAAATGATCGAAAATGGATTGTTAGATGAAGCACAGCAATTATTTAAGGACAAAGGATTAAGCTCTTTACAAACTGTAGGTTATCAAGAACTTTTCGAATACTTCGAGGGCAAGTTAAATTTGGATCAGGCAATCGAAAAAATTAAACGCAATACTCGAAGATATGCCAAGAGGCAAATGACATGGTTTAGGAGAGATAAAGATTGGAATAATTATCATCCTGATGATTTCGCAAAAATTAAGCTGTTGATTCAATCTAAACTAGACCAATAAGAGTACATTTTCAGGTGGTCTACCAATAATTGCTTTTTTACCTTTTACGACGATTGGTCTTTCTATCAATTTAGGATGATCGACCATAGCTTTAATCCACTGAGCATTGCTCATCTTTTTTCCTTTGAAACATTCTTTATACACAGCTTCTGTCTTGCGTACGAGTTCTTCAGCTTGGATATTTAATTTAGATATAATATCCTTTAAAACTTTTTGGGTAGGAACTTCTTCTAGGTACAAAATAATTTCAGGCCTTATACCATTAGCCTCAATGAGCGCTAATGTTTCTCTACTTTTGCGGCATCTTGGATTATGATAAATTTTCATAGATCTATTTAAAAATGTGAATATATGATTTGGAAACAAAAAGAAGTAACTGTGGAAGGTTTGAATTCCTTTGCAACGAACAATATGCCAAGTTATCTAGAAATAAAATTTATTGAAGTCGGTGACGATTATCTCTTGGCTAGGATGCCCGTAAATGATAAAACAAAACAACCCATGGGCCTCTTACATGGAGGCGCCTCCGCTGCGTTGGCGGAAACTGTGGGTAGTGTAGCTTCAATACTCTGCATAGAAGATTTAATGACCCACACCGCCGTCGGTGTCGAAATCAACGCCAATCACCTTAATTCTGTGAAAGAGGGTTTCGTTTATGCAAAAGTTTCTCCAATCAAAGTTGGTAGAAACATACATGTATGGGAAATAAACATTCGTAATGAAGAAAACAAACTAATTTGTCGTTCTCGATTAACGACCGCAATTATTCAGAAGAAATAACTTGGTTATTCAAATAATCTGCGTCTAACATATGTCATAAAGTTTATTTTTGCACTTCAAAACCGCCTTCAATTAAAATATAATAAATGAAATTTATTTACTCTACATTCTTATTGGTAATTAGTTTTGGATTATTTGCCCAAGAAGACTTTAATCTTGAACTTGTTGGTTCTGTGGATTTACTCGAACCAGGCAATGATATTTGGGGTTATGTGGCTCCAGATAGTACAGAATATGCCATAATCGGTGCATCTGGTTCTACCCGAGTCTATTCTTTAGAAGACCCTACTAATCCAACCTTAGTTATTTCTATTCCTGGTCAAAATTCGGTTTGGAGGGATATGAAAGATTGGAATGACCATATCTACGTGACAACCGACCAAAATGGGACGAGCGAAGGATTACTCATCATTGATATGACCTCGGCTCCAGACAATGTAAGTTTTTCAAGTTGGAAACCATTCATTGATTTCACTGACGCGACAGGTCATAATGTTCAAGGACAATTGAATACCTGTCACAACATATACATTGACGAAAATGGAATTGCCTATTTAGCTGGTTGTGGAGGTATCGGAAATGCGGGAGTTATTTTACTCGATCTAAATCAAGATCCAAAAAATCCAGTTGTAATCGGAGTTGAGGACGATTTTTATGCACATGATGCTTATACTAGAGGAGATACTTTATATGCATCTGAGATAAGTGCCAATCCTGGACAATTAACCCTATATGATGTAAGTCAAAAAGATAGCATTATTTCTATGGGTTCGGTAATTACATCATTTGAGTTTTGTCACAATACATGGATTTCTGATGATGGTAAATATGCGTTCACCACTGATGAAAGAGCCAATGCATTTGTGGATTCTTACGATATTACTGATCCAATGAATATGGTCAGATTAGATCAATTTCAGCCACTAGAAACCGCAGGTAATGATGTAATTCCGCACAATACACATTACAAAGATGGATACCTCATCACATCTTGGTATACAGATGGAGTCGTAATTACAGACGTGTCTAACCCTGATATAATGGTCGAAGTTGGTCATTATGATTCATATCTTGGGCCTCATGGTGATTTCAATGGTTGTTGGGGAGCTTACCCTTGGTTACCATCAGGACTAATACTCGCATCAAATATTACTGGAAACGATAACCAAGGAACACTTTTGATCCTGCAGCCTACATATGAGAGAGCTAGTTTTCTTCGCGGCACCGTTACAGATGCTGATACTGGCGCACCTATCAATGGAGTTTCAGTCGAAATTCTTGACAGCAGACCAAATGAAGCATCAACAGATGCTGTGGGTGTATATGGTACTGGAGTTTTTGATGACGGTACTATAGACGTTAGATTCGAACACCCAGATTACGTGAATCAAACAAAACAAACATTGATCCTTAGCGGTCAAACTACAGTGTTAAATGCACAGTTGGTTCGATTAGCTCAATATCAAGTAACAGGAAATACTGTAAGATCATCTGATACGAATGTAGCAGTGCCCAATTCTTCTCTGATATTTATTAGTGATGAACATCGTTTTGAAATAACAACGGACTCTGATGGTACATTTTCAGAACCAATTACAGTTGGAACCTACGATGTTTATGCAGGAGCTTGGGGGTTTTTACACAAGCTAGTTGAGGATGTTGTGGTAGAGAATGCAGTAAACATTACCATAGAATTGGACCGTGGTTACCAAGATGATTTCATTTTTGATCTTGGATGGACGGTCTCTGGAAATGCTGAAACCGGACATTGGGTACGCGAAGAACCAATTCAGACAGTTTTGCAAGGAAATATATTTAATCCCGGAATGGACATAGACAACGATTTTGGAACACTTTGTTATGTAACTGAAAACTCAACAGGTGGAGTCGGTGCAGCTGATGTAGATGATGGACAAACTATTTTAACCTCTGACGTAATGGATTTAACTTGGTACCAAGGCCCACAAGTAGAATATACAAGCTGGTTTGCAAATGGAGGTGGACAAGGCTCACCTGCGAATGACAGTTTAAATATTTTTATTGACAACGGCTCTGAAGTAGTCATGCTTGAAAGCTTAACTGGATATGCAGGAGCTTGGCGTCCAGAATCTTCGTTCTTTTTACCCGATTATATTGAAATCACAGATAACATGAGGATGATAGTAGCAACAGCAGATTTTGATCAAGGTCATTTAGTGGAAGCTGGATTTGATGGATTCTTTGTGAAGGAAGGTCAACCTAGTTCAGTAAACAATATTGAAGGATTAAATGAATTTAAAGTCTTACCAAATCCATTTAATGATAACCTCAGACTTAACATTGATTCAGAAAGAGATAACAAATTCGAATTGAGATTGGTAAACGTCAATGGACAAACGGTATTAAAACAATTAGTTTCAAATAATGGAGCAATTGAATTGAATACCGAGAATCTCGAAAGCGGTGCGTATTTCATCCAGTTAAGTGATGGAAAATCAACTGTTTACAAGAAGTTAATTAAACAATAAGTTCAAGAATTAAATAAACTTTAGCCTCTGATAATATTCATCGGAGGCTTTTTTTTATGCAATTAAAAGAGATACAAGCAAGTTTTGAGAGATATAAACAACATCTAAAAGGTATTGATGATCCTGTTTATTTCCATAAATGGGAACTATTAAAAAACTTTTCGGAACATTGGAATTTAGAGTCCCAAAATCTCAAAACCGTGTTTGAAAATTGTTTTCAAAGCATGGTTACGAGAAGTTTTTGGGGAGGAGAAAAAGAATCCGCAAAAGCTTTTTTGATGATGATGCTCGAAATTGATTCTGATTATGTTCGTCTAATTTTTAGAGACTTATTGGACGAGAGAAAAGATTTAAGACTCAGAATTGAACGATTTATTTTTCATTGTGATGAATATAAAGCTGAAGTTGAAAAAAAGTTTGGCAAACAAGTAGATCATTACCAAAATGATTTGAGTATTATTTCATTCTATCTGAGCTTCATAAAACCCGAAACCTATTGCATCTATGAATACGCTAGTTTTTTGAACTATGCATCGCTAATCGGAGTATCTCCGCCTCCACAAGAATTCGAAATTCTGCGATTTTTTAAAATCATGAAAACCATCTACTCTTTGTCCACAAAAGACACCGAGTTACAAGATATTATTAACTCTAAGCTTGATACTAATATGCATTATGTCGAAAAAAGTATGCTTCTATGCCATGACATTTACACTTTTCATGGATTTAAAAAGAAGACCCTTTAAATTTGTTTTATGCAATCATATCAAATAAGAGAAATAAAAATTGAGGACAATCCTCGAGTTGCCGAAATTATTAGAAAAGTCATGACTGAATTTGAATGTGTTGGCGATGGTTATTCGATCAATGATCCAGAGGTCGATCAAATGTTTCAAGCATATCAAAATGAAGGAAGCAAGTTTTATGTAATAGAAAACGAAGTCTCAAAAAATCTTTTAGGGTGTGGCGGTATCGCGCATTTAAAAGGTGCTGAAGATGATGTTTGTGAGCTGCAAAAAATGTACTTCTTAAGTGAGCTCCGTGGTTTAGGCATGGGACAACGACTACTGGACATATGCATTGGTATCGCTAAGAATCTGGGCTATGCCAATTGCTACTTGGAAACTACTGATCGTATGAAAGCAGCAAATAAATTGTATCAAAAAAACGGTTTTAAGAAAATCAAAGGTCCTTTAGGTAATACTGGACATTGTGGATGTGATGCTTTTTATTCCAAAGAACTTGTCCAAGAAAAGCCTTTTTTAAAACTTTTAGATAGCTAAGTGACTTCATGATGAGGCATCTAATAAACTTGAGCTTTTGTTTCGTTTTGGGCAATTTGCTTATTGCACAATCCTCGGTCGATACTCAACTGAATTCCATAAATCTTGAAATCTCAACATTAAAATCAGAGGATAATCCATTCAAACAAATAAAATTGACTGCGCATTTTCATGCTTCTTTAAACGAAATAATGGCTGCTTTAAATGACGTAAACTCTCATAAGGATTGGGTTTATCGCACGCCTGAATCAAGACTTATTAGCTATCCCGATGATAGCTCGATTATTTATTATGTAATGTTGGATCTTCCATTTCCGGCCAGTGATAGAGATATAATAATCGATTATCATTGGAAACAAGATGAGAAAACCAAAGTCGTCAAAACATTTTCAAAAGCGATTAATTATTCTCAGGAAATCATTCCGGAAGGAGTCATACGTGTCTCTCATTTTGAATCGGAATACATTCTAACTCCAATAAACGAGAAAGAAGTACATCTAGAATATTCCGCTAAACTTGATCCTGGAGGTTCTTTGCCAGCATGGTTGGTAAATCTTGGTGTTACAGTAGGACCTAAAAAGACCATGAAAGCTTTAAACCGATTAATCAAATCTGGCCATTATAAAACTGCCAAAATTCATGGCATAGAAGAATTAAACTATCCAAAGATTAAGTAAACTATTTAGCAAACAAACTGCTCAAATCTTTAAAAGCCTTAAACTCCAACGCATTGCCTTCGGTATCTTTAAAAAACATAGTTGCCTGTTCACCTGGCTCTCCTTTAAATCTTATGTAAGGTTCAATAATAAATTGAATTCCGCTTTGTTTTAATCGCTGTGCTAAAGAATTCCAATCATCCATTTTTAAAATAACCCCAAAATGAGGTATAGGCACGTCATGTCCATCTACAGCATTACTTTCTTCTTGGTCGGACTTTTTCTTTTGACCACTTTCGTGAATGACTAGTTGATGCCCATAGAAATTAAAATCCACCCATTGTTGATCGCTTCTTCCCTCTTCACATTGGATTACATCTCGGTAAAATGCTCTAGCTCTTTCCAATTTACTTACTGGAATAGCTAAATGAAATGGTCTTAATTCATTCATATTTTCAAAAGTCTACGCGTGTATCTTTTATAACCTACGATGTTTAACAAATACAAACCATTCGCATATGCGCTTAAATCTATTTCTTGGTAAATATGATTTTTATTTTGATATCTAAAGCGTTGAAGAAGCCTTCCATTTTGGTCAAATACCTCAATCGCATGTATATCGTCATTCCCGTCAACAAAGACATTAAAAAGATCTGATGAAGGGTTAGGATAAACTTCAATTTCAGCTTCTTCCGCAAGTTGATCTTCAACATTAGAAACCATTCCGGCAACGAAATGATATTCCAAGAAAGCTCCAAAATCTGGGTCGAAACTCAAATAGCTTCCGTTGATACTCTTAAGTCTAATATTACCTGAACCTTGTCCAGGATTCGCAAAAAATTCTAAACCGTCCTGTCCTGAATCTGTAAATACAAAACGATAGCATCCGTTAAGATTTGAGATGGTATCTACATAAATAGTGTTTGCAGATAATCCTGAGCCTTGTCTAGACGCGACAACTTGGTCGTATTCATCATACAAAATATACCCATTTTCAATTGGGCTATTGTTTGTTTTGAGATTGATTACGATTTCATCTTCTAACATATCTACCGGCTCATAGATCGATTCCATCCGATTGTTATTATTGTACTCATCAGTGTTTTCACCATTCGGCAATGTTACTTCCGCATAGAAAGTTTCTTCCTGCTCGCTGTTGGCAAGAAGCGGAAGATAGTCTAAGTGAAACTCGCTAACACCCATAAAACTCAAATTGCCTTCCCAAGTTTTTTCGAACTCCTGACCTCCTACTATTCCATATTTAATGGTACAAGAAGTAAGGTTTTCACTTCCTCGATTTTGTATTGCTATTCGCGGTTGACTACAATTCGGATTAAACCTTGCATGTTCTACATATTTCGTCGGGTACAATATATCGTGCAAGGCCACATCCAATCCATGATTAGGCGCTCCATATTTAACTGCCTGAGAACTAACTATATATCTACTATTGCCAGACACTGAGTTTATTCCGTAGTCTATTAGCGCAGGAACATCAGTCTGCATAATGCCTGTAAAGTCATGGATCTTCTGGTCTGAAGCCATCCCTGGGCACCAGCCTGCTCTATCATACACCCAAGTTCCTCCTTGAGGATAAACTGGATTTTGTGCACATTCTTTCCAAACTTGCCATGGCAAGGGAACTCCATCGATTGCAACAAAATGTGTTCTTGGTATAAATTCTCCTTCTTGTCCGTGCCCGGTGACTACTGTTTTTACCTGTACTGAATGATCTTCTATAGATCTCACTAATGGTCTTGGCTCAAATCTCGTGTCATCTAAAATCGCTTGAAAACCAGTGCTGGTAACTGGCCAAATCTGAGTGATTGAGTTGACGTCACGGATTGGCGTACCTTCGATAAAAACAAATTTGATGTCCATATCTTCTTGCCATTGACCTCCTCTTGTCAAGTAAATACGTTTATCTCCTTTCAAAATCGGTCCAAAGTCAGTCACATCAAAAACCCAGGTTTTTCCTTCCCAACCTAGATCCAAATTTATTCCATAAGGAGTAACAAAAGACATTATTTCAAATTGCATTGGTGTCTTAGTAAAATGCTCCATTTCTCCAATGCTGATTGTACCATCAATCAATGTTGTTTTGTTTCCAACCAAATTACCAGCTTCATCGTAAATCGGCATCTCGCCTGCAGGGTAATAAGTATTTGAAGAACCCAATATTCGATCTGTTCCATCAAGTATATATTCGTCAACCAGATGTTGGGCATTGGTTAGAGAATCCAAAACTACTACATCATTAACCATAAGATCATAATCACCTTTGAGAAGATCAATACTCGGTCGCATTGCCTCCCTTGTTTCGTATAACTTAAAATCTCTTGGAAAATCGGGATAAGAAAAATAGGATCCATTGATCTCTCCATCATTATTACTTGATGACAAATCCTCTATTAAGCTGTTTGGATTGAGATCATTGAAATCATAATGCAGAATTAAGTTGTCATCTGTAGAAGTTGTACTCCCACAATAGTTCTCTAAAATTTCAACCAAACTAAGTTGCCTATCCCAAATTTTAAGGTCATCGATATCACCAAGATATGGAGTATTTCCTGTTGAAGAACTTCCGATTACCAAAGTGTCTAAATCTATAGGACGACTCAAACCGGTTCCTGCATGCCACAAAGCGCCATTCAAATGAATTGTCATTTCGCCAGAGGTTGTGTTCTTGGAGAAGGTCCAATGATTCCATCGGTCTTTATAATCAATATCTTGTGCCAATCTATTTATTCTATCATATCCATTACCGACGTTACCACAATCCCAATAAACTTGACTATTACTCCAAGGCAGATGAATATTTACTTGTCGATTGTTGTCTTGATCAACACCTTCTAGGAAGAAAGTATTTTGCGGTAATCCGGAGGCACCTTTCGACCAGAAGCTAATAGTTATTTGAGTCGAAATCGAACTAAAATCTCCTGTCAATTTAATGTTACTTTGCCCATCACATCTCCAAACACCATTATTAGTGGCAACATCCAAATTCGTTGCAGAAGACGCTGATGCACCTAAGCTCAGATCACTGTTGACGATTTCATAGCTAATGTCAGCTTGTAAGTTATCATTCCCATTCCAATTAAAATCTTGATAAAATATCAGTTTATTTTCACTCGTGTTGAGTTGTTTATTGTTGTAATATACTTCAACCCAGTCATCATGTGTGAAACATGCTTTTGATCCGTCAATCCCATTTCTCATTCTGACTTTTAGGTTTTTAAACTCCCCTGCACCCGACAACACATCAAAACTGAGTCCATTTAGTGCTCCCGCTGTCAAGCCGACTGCTTCTAATTCATCATCTGTCCATTCGAAAAGAAAACGCCTTTGCAAATCATTCCCAGACATCACGTCAAGACTTTGATCTGAGTTTTGCATAGAAAATGTATTTTCATTAGACACTGAAGAAACAGTGACATCTTTTAAGGTCGATTGATAATAGGTATAAGTAGGATTAACCGAGTAATCAAATTCGCTTCCTGAAAAGTTGCTTATCTCAAAATCTGGAGATACTCGAAACAAAGAATCAATCTTTGTTGAATCCGTTATGTAGGTGTTGCAACTGTAATCCCATTCGCCACAACCAATGTTTGTCTGTCCAGATATTGGAGGAGAGACAAGTCCGTCTTTGCATCTCATAGAGTAATGCATTTCTATTCTTTCCCAATTATTATGATCAATATCTGGAAATGAAATTACAGTATCTCTTGTTTCAGAATTGTAATCAAAAGACTGGACGGTAACATTTTGACTGATGAGGCCGCTCGTCAAAAAAATCATTAAAATTAGTAGTGACCAAAATTTCATAATCTCTTAAGTTTAATGCACTTAAATTACAAAGTATTGTTTACATCATAAGCCAGCTCAATACTTAAGAATAGAATTAAATCACACTTTAATAAATTTCATTGTTTTATGTGAAGATTTAGATTTCATTCGTATAAAATATGACCCTGGTGAAAGATTGTTTAGATCCACTTTAATCGTATGATTCTGCGCATTAAACTTGGTATTTGCAATACTTTTTAATTCAGCACCCAAACCGTCAAATAAGGATATTTTAATCACTTCTCCACTTCCCTTAAATGACAAACTTATTCTCTCTTTAGCTGGATTGGGAAATATGGATAAATCAATTAAAGCGTCAGGATTTGAAGTAGAAGTCGATTCACAAAATTCAAACAAAGCTAGTTTTTGAAAGTCTTCATAGATCAGTTCTTTGACTTTTGATTCTTCGAGTTCAAACCAATCCATAAGCACTGTTCCATAGACATCTCTGAAATCATATTGCATTGGGACCCCATCTTGGTTTCCAACGTTAGTATCAATAATAGGATTTTCACCAAATATTTGAGATTGGATACACGAACCAAATAAGAAAAGTGGAGCAGCGGTTCCGTGATCCGTACCTAATGACGCATTCGCTCGAATGCGTCTTCCAAATTCTGAATAGGTCATCCCAACTACCCTTTTATCAATTTGGAGTTTTACCAAGTCATCTTGGAATGCACAAATCGCTTCAGATAAACTACCAAGTAATTGAGCATGTGTTCCTTCAGTAGTGCTTCCTGTATTTACTTGATTAGCATGGGTATCAAATCCACCTAGCTGAACGACATAGACCTTAGTTTGTAGGCCGCCAGATATTAATCTTGCTACAATCTTTAGCTTCTGAGCCAATTCGTTATCCTCTCCATACTTGGAGGATAAACTATTGCCCAAATTAGCTGCATTTATGATCACTTCACCGTATGCATTGGTTTGTTCAGCAATTTCTCTGACATAACTTAACTCTCTACCGTAACAATTGTCTGGTACTACATCTTGTTCGCCGATGTTTATTGAGCCAGGAGCGAATGGATCTCTGAGTGCCATACTGAAATTACCTAATGCACCCTGGCAACTTTCTGAAACCACGTTACCTACGGTAATCGCAAATGGATCTGGGCAATCTGAGTTAGGTAAACCTTGAGGATAATCAGGATGCTCTTGGTTAAAATAACGACCAAGCCAACCTGTTGATTCAAATTCATCAGCGGCAGAAGCGGTATTCCAAATATCGGTAGATCTAAAGTGAGATCTATTTTGATTAGGGTAAGCAACAGATTGTACCACCGCTAAACTAGCGTCACTCCAAAGTTGATTCATTTCGGACATTGCTGGATGCCAAGCCAATCCATTATCGAAGTTTATTAGTGAGTTTTCGGGGACAATGATATCGCTTCGAACCTCTGCAAGATTATTATAGTGCTCAAGTGGGATCAAAGTATTTAGTCCATCATTTCCTCCTTGCAGCTGAACCAAAACCAAAACTCGATCGGAATCTCCATTTATAAAGCTTGTAAGTTTGGTATTAGATAAAGCGGTTAGCGCCACTCCGTTTATCATCAAAGGAATAGAGGCAGTAGATGATAATTTTAAAAATGATCTTCTTTTCATTCGTTTTAAATTAATTGGAATTCAGGCATCTGAACCATTGAAGAAATCAATTCGCGGAGCTTTTGTTCGACCGCAGCTCTTAAAAAGTTGTCTGTAGGATTTGCTAAGTATTCTCCATATTCTACAGTCCATTCAAAATCTGGTAATCCAGGAATCAAAATTTCCTTTAAATAATCTTTTTGGTTTTGAGTGATCGGTTCAGCAAAAAGGTAACTCACTAAACCATCAATCAAATCATTTGGATCAGTCGAATTATCAATCGATTCGGCAATGCCTAACACATCTGCTCTAGCTGATATTGGAATATTATTGCCATCAAGATTTAGGGTACCTCCCTTTACCATTGCAGAAGCAAAATCATTTCGTTTGGGTAGTGTTAAATTGTTGATCCAAAAACGATAATACTGCGGTTCTTGATAATAAGCTATCCAACCAGCCACCGTTTCATGATCAAATACCCCCATTCCTAAATCGGCACACAAACTGTAAATTACAAAACCATATTCGTAAGAAAAATACAATTCACTTAAGTCAATGACATCTCCCAAACCTCTAGTTGCCGAAACAATAAAATCAACTGGATTTTTTATCATACATGACGAATTTTGGAAGAAAAATTCCGAGCCCAATAAAGTTGAAATTGCGGGCTTCAATTCGTAATTATTGTCGAGTATAATAGTAGCTAGAGGTTGTATGATTGTATCGTCGATATCGTCATCAATCTCATATTGGATAAACCATCTAAATAGTTTTCTTGCTAGGTAGCTGGCACAATGATCATTTTCAAATATTACATCAATCAGGTTTGCATATTCCTGATCTCCTTGATTTGTTATAACTGTATTACTGAATCTATGTGATAAAGTTTTGTCTTCTGTATTGTGGCGGTTTGGTTCGAAATCTGCAATCAA
This sequence comes from Saprospiraceae bacterium, assembly GCA_020631135.1. GTDB lineage: Bacteria > Bacteroidota > Bacteroidia > Chitinophagales > Saprospiraceae > JAHDHU01. The sequence goes on from JAHDHU010000016.1 coordinate 16,112, forward strand.
AGGATTGGGATCAAATACACCTCTAGTTGTCCAACCGGTAAGCACCTTAGCTATCTCTTCAACATCTTTTTCGGTAAACGTCGTATAATCACCAGGTCCTGCTAATTCTCCTTTGCCTACTGTGAAGAGTTCTAATAATTCTCGAGCATAGTTTTCATTAGGAGAATTTTTCGAATTTTGATTTCCATTTAAATAGGCCAACATCCCAGGATCTATCGTGATTTGCTTTGTCAGTTCTTTAAAATTTCCCAATGCCCCTTCTCTTAACTTCGTGATATAACCATAGATTATTTGGGCATAAGCTTGCTCTGCTACAACGAAATGATTATGCCAAAACATGGTCATCTTTTCACGGATTGACAATACATCTTCATTGATTTGCAAAAATTGCCAACCAGCCAAGGATCTTAAGCGATCTCTCCTAACCGCATTTACTTCATTATTTGACAATGTGCCATCTCCAGGATATAACTTAAGATCTACAAAAGTTTCTCCTTGAACTATATCTGGGTCGATGCTATTACCTAATCCTGTTTCAGGTCGATGCTTTACTGGTGGCGGTGGTAAAGGCCGATCTTCAAGAAGTTTTTCAATGGAAGCAGTTAAACCCAAATCCAAGGCCTCATTGGCCAATTTAATAGAGGGTCCAAAACAGGATCGGCTGACCAATTTTTTAGCCTCTTTTATTGTCCAGGTACCAGTATATGGCGCTAGTGTCATAAGCTGTTAAATTTTGATTATTCGAACCATTTAAAATGACTCTTAGAATTAGACTTATCCAAAGATAAAAAGTTTAAGAGCTAAACTTAATAGAGCTTTTGATGTTATCATTTTAAAGAAATAACAATGTTCGGATTTTTAAAAAAGAAAACAGAGAAGCAAAAGTTAATTGAAGAACATAAGCAGCTTTTGGAAGAATCTTTTCGATTGTCAAAGACTGACAGAAAGGCCAGTGATGCTAAGCAACTAGAAGCACAAGAGCTTTTAAAGAAAATAGATACATTGCGTGACTAAAGGTTCAACCAATAATTGAGTTTTAATACAACACCTCTATTTCTGCTCGTGGTCGGTAATATACCATCGGTTGTGTAGTTATCTGTGTATACGATAAATAAGTCCGATGCTGGGGCAAACCTCCACTGATATCTTGTATTAATACCTAAATTCTCCAACTGGTTATTGTATTGTACAAATGCGGTTAGAAAGTGATCCTTTGAAAAACTATAATCCAACCTCGGACTGATTAGCCAAAGATTAGCGTTTTCAAAAGGGGCAGGAAGTTTCACATTGTTATAATTAAAGTCTATGGAAACATTCCCGAATGGGATAAAAGTATAACGAAAGTTGACATTGGCATTATAGCGTTGTCCATTATAAAATTTTGAAGCTAAACCATTTACTCTAAATCGAAAAGCTTTCCTCGAATCGGAATTGTACGAGGCTCTAAATTCTGTGTTCAAATATTTAGAACCTGCCAATAAAAAAACATCATCTGACTGAACACGAGTAGGATCAAAATCTTCAAGCAGCGTTAATTCATTTACACTGGTTCGAAACTCAAGGCGGGAATTATTAAAATACCTAATGTTCCATCCTAATGAAGCAGATTGTTCTTCTAAACCAAAATCTTCTATGTTAACATTATCATCTTCTCCGATTTTATAAATAGAGTTGGCTCTTAAAAATAAATCATGTTGTACGATTTTTTGAGAATTTGGAAAAATACGATAAACAAATTCAGGGTCGAACCGGAGGATATCCTTTCTAGGTACAAAACCCATTTCAGCATCGAAACCATTACCTATAAATGTGGCACCTACTTTAATTCTATAACTTCTTCGATTATATTCCATCTCATTGAATGAAGCCAATTTATGGTTGTAATCACCAGGATTGATTGATTGGAAATATGAAACCTTGCCTGACCAAAAATTATTTTCTGACCTCAATCTAAATTCAGTTCCAAGAAGTCTGTCAAAAGGATCGTTTGTCGAAGAAAAATCATTAAAATTTAATGCTTGCTTATTGACAAAAAGAAAAGCCAGAGTGGATCGATCAAAGAGTTTTTGTTCAAGTGATAAATTACTGTAGTAGAAAGCAGGTAAATCATTTTCACTCTGAGAGGCTGCCTGAATTGACATCACACCTAAACGTAAATTTTGATTAAGTTTTCCTGTCACTCGTGCCCCACCAAGAATGGTATTTTGCACTACACTTCCTGTCAATGTATCTGTAGACACTCCTATTCTTCTGGAGAAAAAAGGGTTTAAATTTCTACCACCAAACCCTCCAAAGAGGTCAGCATTTTCAAGGAAGAACTGACGTCTTTCTGGGAAGAATATTTCGAATCGATCTAAATTGGTAACCTGCCTATCAACTTCAACTTGTGAAAAGTCAGGATTGACGGTCAAGTCTAAATTCATACTGGATCCTAAACCTATTTTTACGTCACCACCAAAGTTGTAGGCAAGCTTAGACTCAAATTGATCGATATCTTCAAAATCTCTTGTTACGCTACCTATGGCGTATGGTATTATAGAAATATTTTTGTTTGATTTTTCTAAAGGATTTTCCCAAACCAATCGTCCCATATAATTCATATCCATAAGAATAAATTCTCTTGGCATATTTATCCAAATGGAAATTTCGTTACATTGAGCATCATTGCGATAAGCATTAAATCGCCAAAAAGGAGCCCCTTCTTTGTATCGCAATGATTTTAATGGAACTGCCAACTCACAAATCCAATGATCATTATAAATCTTGCTTTCACCAAACCACTTATTGTCCCAAGAAGGGTCAAAGTCACCTCTTCCTTTTCCTCCGTTTGAAATCCAAGCTTCCCTTCTAGCGCCATAAGCGTTCATTCCAAATAAATAGCAATTCGTTTTATCTCCAAAAGTGTCAAATAGAAAAGAAATATTATCGGTAGATCCAAAGCCGTAATCTCTTTTTAAAGACTGCACCACAAAATCATTATCGATAGATTTACAAATGGCAGAAACATAAATATAATTACCATCCGATAAAACCCTAATCTCAGTTGACCCTTTAGCTGCTATGCTATCTATTGGACGATATTGTGAGAAACCTGATAAGACCTCTGCATCTTGCCACGCCTCTTCATCTAAGATTCCATCAAGTATTATTTCCTCAACAATGTGATTAATTTGATTATCGGCGATCCCATCAATTAATTTATTTAGTCCTTGACCAAAAGAAGATTGAGACCCAAAACACAAGAATAGAAAGCAATAAAATTGTTTGATATTAAACATTAATGAGTACAAATATATTAGGACTTCAGCTAATATGATCAGGCATTGTTAAATAAAACTTAGTTTTGCAAGCTCATAATTAAAAAGGATACTTGACTTCATTCAAATCACTGGGACTTTCTACAAACCTTCTCAAGGCGTTAAAAGATCTCAATTTCGAAAAACCTACTGGAATTCAAGAAAAAGCAATTCCAGCTTTGATCAATCAAGATAAAGATTTGATAGGTCTTGCTCAAACAGGAACTGGTAAAACTGCCGCTTTTGGCTTGCCATTATTGGACAAAATTGATCCAACAGAAAAGCACATTCAAGCTTTAATCTTGGCACCGACGCGAGAACTCTCACAACAGATTCTGAATCAGTTAAAGTTATTTGCTAAGTATCAAAAATTGCATATGATCGCAGTTTATGGAGGTGCTTCGATTCGTGATCAAATGAAAGATCTGAAAAGTAATCCTCAAATCATATGTGCCACACCCGGTAGGTTGATCGATTTAATCAATCGAAAAAAAATCAATTTAAGTGAAATTCAACATCTTGTTCTAGACGAAGCTGACGAAATGCTGAACATGGGATTCAAGGAAGAATTGGATGAAATTTTAAGCCATACACCTTCAGAAAAAAATACTTGGTTGTTTTCAGCTACTATGGCTCCACAGATCAGAAAGATTGTTTCTAAATACATGGATGATCCTATTGAGATCAGTATAAATGCAGAGAATAAAGTCAATAAAAACATTCAACATTTAAACTTACAGGTACGTCGCAATGACAAGCCAGAAGCTTTAATGCGTATTTTAGATATGAATCCTGAAATGCGCGGGGTAATATTTTGCAAGACTCGAAAAGACACTCAGCAGTTGGCAGAATACTTATTAAGCAAATCATATAAAGCGGATGCAATACATGGAGATTTAAGCCAAAATCAAAGAGATCGAGTAATGGATCGATTTAAATCTCATCAACTTAAGCTTCTGATAGCCACAGACGTTGCTGCCAGGGGAATAGACGTAGATGATCTTACCCATGTAATCCACTACACCTTACCTGATGATAAAGCTTACTATACTCATAGGGCTGGTCGTACTGCGAGAGCTGGTAAAAAAGGAATCTCATTGGTATTTGCAAGTGGACGAGACGGCAATAAACTCCGATCCTTGGAAAAGATGCTTAAGATTTCTTTTGAAGAAATCCGTCTACCAAAGGCCAAGGATATTATTTCGCACCGTTTAGAAAAATATTGCCAGAATTTGGCGGATCTAGATTTAGGAAAAGGTGTTGATGATGAAACTTTCAACACAGCGCGTACTATTTTTGAAGAATTAACAAAAGAAGCACTAATAGCCAAAATTTTGGTGGCTCAGAGAAATGCTATGGGCATTTCTGAAGAGGATAAAGACTTACGCGACAATGAACGTCCAAGGGATGATGGTCGAGACAGAAGAGGTGATGGTAACAGGAGAAGAGGTGAAGGTAGATATAGAGGCTCGAGAGGTGGACGTGGACGTAATAGAGACGGCAGTGGTAGAGACGGCAGTGGTAGAGGTGGCAGATATTCGAGTTCAAAACGAAGAAAGCCTACTGCTAAAAGATATGGTGAAGATGATCGTACATCAAAGGAGAGATCCAATAGATATAAAAATAAATCATCTGAAAAGGGAGAGAAAGATTCTTCTTCACAATCGTCTAGAGGAAGAAGGGATTTTAAAAAACGACCCAAAAGTTCTCGTTACAAGAAGTGATAAAATCTAAAATTTGATACCTTGGAGCATGATCATCTGCTTTAATAAATCTTGACTTAGATTGATTTCAATGTTCGATTCAATTATAAAATTTTTAAAACAGCCTTACCCTGACAAAGATGATCCCATCTCAATACTGAAGTCAGCCATTGCAACAGCACTCATTGTCTTTTTTGTATTGTTTATTTTTAAACCTGGAGACATCGGCAACGCGGGTGATGATCTCTTTAAATACGCTTTGTATTTTTCTTTTGTTTCTTTTTTAGTGGTACTGCTTTACGATTTCTTTGTCATTCATGTTTTAAATAAAAAAAGGGATACACCCCATTTTAAATTTTATCATTGGTTTACACAAGCTATTCTATTGGTGGTTTGTATAGCAATTGCCAATTTTGCTCTCGTATCTTATTTATTTGATGGAGTACATTGGAATAACTTGTTCAATGTAATCTTCTCTACTTTTGTAGTAGCGATTTTTCCCATATTTATATTTGGGACCTTGAATCTTATAAGAAATTTACGTGCCAATCAAGCCATCGCCGAATCCATAGATTACAATGTTTCATTTAAAGAAAACATCAATAACCAAACAAAGCAGGTAGAGGTATTACTGAGCATCAAAAACTCTCAGAAAACCTACTCAATAAAACCGGAAAATTTATTATTCGTCGAGGCAATGCAGAATTACGTTTCCTTAAACTATCTCGATGCAGGTCAATTGAAGAAAGAAACGATCAGAACCACATTATCGACAGTTTTGGCTGAACTCAATTATCCACCCATAAAACAAACCCACAGATCTTTTTTAGTCAATTGTGATTACATCAAAGAGATTTCCGGAAATGCACAAGGTTTAAAATTAATATTGGATAGCACCATTGAGTTTCACCCTCCTGTCTCAAGAAAATACATCTCTTTATTTCGTTAAAACCTATCGCAAAAGCGTGTCATTCGTCAACAAAGCTTGACAAACATCAACTTTTATTGCCATTCGTCACAACAAGTTGCTATTCATCACATAATAGAAATTCATAAAGTTTTAGGTCATAATTTGCTTTCAAAATCAAAGAAATGGAAGCTTTAGACAAAATTATTTTAACGGTTCATATTGTGTTTGGGGCGATAAGTCTAATACTATTTTGGATTCCAATCATTGTCAAAAAAGGAGGAAAAACTCATAACCGAGTCGGAATCGCATATGTGTATTGCATGTGGATTGTAATCGTCACTTCATTTTTATTGAGTATCATAAATTTCTTACAAGGCTATGTCGAATCAGCAGCATTCTTAGGTTTCTTAGGCTTTTTAACTAGCATACCTCTTTGGTATGCGATAAACGTACTCAAGCATAAAAAAAATATTCCCTTGCAAACTTTGAAAATCAAAAAGACCCTTTATCAAGGCATTTTTTTTATAGGTCTGGGTTTATTTATTTGGGGTATCTATCTAAAGCTGCAAGGCATGGCTATCTTAATGCTCATTTTTGGAGGAATTGGTATGAGCACATGGAAAGAGGCCTTTAAATCAGTGTCTTTTTACAAGGATGCGCATCATTGGATTCATGATCATATTCAAGGTATGATCACTTCTGGAATTGCGGCTTACACTGCTTTTTTTGCATTTGGCGGAGGTAACTTTTTAGCCGCATACCTAAAAGGTCCACTTATGGCGGTGCCATGGGTACAACCCTCTATTATCGGAACAATTGTGATTATCAAAATGAAGAAGAAATATCAACTTAGATAATACACCAAAAACAGATACAATGAATTCGGCAAAAATCTTCAGAATTAGTCTTTTCCTCACGATATCGTAGTATGTGCTTCGATTCATAGCTTAGCCAATATTTGTTTCTTTTATGGAATCATAACAAATTCGCTTCTTCTGAGTTGGAAAATCGTACTATTGATTGCGTGTATCGGATTCATCAAAATTATTCTGGATTCTTCATCATTTTCTGAACAAGGTCAAAGTTTGAATGGAGCAAAGACGTCTTAATTTTCATTTGCATTCGCGAATGCGAGAAAACATCTCTTATCAATAGCTATGGTGTAATCCGATATTATAATTGCTTTGCTTCCAATGATATACATATTTAATGATTCCACTATAGTTTTTTAAGCCATCCTCTATTCCATGATGTTTTAAAAACTGATTGTAAACAACGTCCCTGGCAGCAGGAAAGAGACTTGGATATTTATCCAATTGTAGACGAATCTCTTTGAGATCATTTTGAACATATTTAGGTAATCCAAAGTAAATCTCGTCATAAGAATCCCTATGATAACGATAAATGTGTCTCATAAGATATCTTAAATACAGCATCAAACCCGAATATTGTATTGAAGAATTCTCATTATTTAAACAGCTCACCAATGCGATAAAATTGCAAGCTCCTTCGTCGGTAATCCCGTAACCATGTGCCATTTCATGAGCTAAGGTTGAAGGCCACTGAATTTTATGTAGGCCACCATCCAGATGACCCTCCATAGCAAATGGGATGTAAACTCCTGCAGTTGAGATACGAAGTAATATGCCATTCGGCGAAAGGCGTCTTACCCTCACCCTTCCGTGAGTTTTTATATTCCAGGAATCAAAGATTTCTTCCTGCGAAACTCTCAATGAAGATTCACAATCTTTAGGAAACAAATAGCTCGTATCCGTTTGTGTTAGACACCATTTTGAGACTTTTTGAATCTCTTCAAAAACAAAATTATCCAAATCTAGCTGAGCCTTACTTTGAAATGATCGAGGAAGATTATGAGTGTAATAATTGAATCCCCACAATAGATAAAAAGAAGCATAGATCCATGCTAAAAAATTTACCAGCTTCAATAGAGTAAATCTAATTTTCCTAGACCTCAGGTGCTTAAAAAAATCAAATAACGTGATCAATAATAGAAAAACCAAAATTGCCAAAAAAGGGAAAGGTAAAAACCCAATACTGTGATCATAAGTAATTCTCAATAATTGAAAAAATCCATCCGTAAATAAAAGTTTACACAATTCTGGATTATGGGTAAAAACATAACCAACAAAATAGACGATTATTGCTGCTATTAAGCCGTGATATCTTCTAATTTTATATTTAAATATCATATTAGGATTTAGGCATATATTTGCTTCGCATTATCCGCTGGAGGACAGTATTGATTATATTTGCAACTTTTTTGAGATATAATTAGTTATACTCATACAACTTAAAATTAGTATAAAATGGCATTTGAATTTACAGATACAAACTTTCAACAATCAGCTCTTGAAGGAGACAAACTAAGTGTTGTAGACTTTTGGGCAGAATGGTGTGGACCTTGTCGATTAGTAGGTCCCGTAATTGATGAATTGGCTAATGATTACGATGGTCAAGCTACCATTGGAAAATTGAACGTGGATAATAATCCAGAAGTTTCAATGAAATATGGAGTTAGAAGCATTCCTACTATTCTTTTCATCAAAAATGGTGAAGTTGTAGATAAACACGTTGGAACTGCAACGAAGGCAACTTTAGAGCAGAAAATCAGCGCACATTTATAAACTTAAAGAATAAAAGATTTTAGCTCCTATTCAATTTTTGGGTAGGAGCTTTTTATTTTTAGCGCTAATTATCAATATGAGTTTTTTTGACAATTATGACTTAAAGCAATTAAACAATCTTGAATTGCTCGCCAAGCAAGTAGTTGAAGGTTTTATAATTGGAATGCACAAAAGTCCATTTCATGGATTTTCGGTAGAGTTTGCTGAGCATCGTTTATACAATCCAGGCGAATCGACCAAAAATATCGATTGGAAGGTCTACGGAAGGACTGACAAAATGTTTGTCAAAAAGTACGAAGAAGAAACAAATCTCCGATGTCAATTGGTGATTGACACTTCCTCCTCTATGTATTTTCCAGAATTTGAAGCAGGGAAACAACTCAACAAACTTCAGTTTTCTGCATTGGCTTCAGCCTCATTAATGAACTTACTACGAAAGCAGAGAGATGCGTTTGGCTTAAGTCTCTTTGAAGAAAAAATAAAAACACATACCAAAGCTAAATCAAGTACAACTCATTATCGATTATTGCTCTCTTATTTAGACAAATTGATTGAAGACAGAAGCTTGGACAAAAAAACCAGCGCTACTGCCGCCCTACATGAAATTGCTGACAATATACACAAGCGATCAATGGTTATCATTTTTAGCGACATGTTTGACAATCAAACTAAGGAAGACGATTTGTTTTCCGCTTTGCAGCACTTAAAACACAATAAACATGAGGTCATCCTATTTCATGTTATAGATAAATCAAAAGAGCTCGAATTTGACTACAAAAATCGTCCATATCTTTTTATAGATATGGAGACTGGTGAAAAAATAAAATTACAATCAGATCAAGTCAGAGAACAATATCAAAATAAGGTGAAATCATATCAAGAAAAATTGAAGATGAAGTGTCTTCAATACAAAGTGGATTATTTCGAGGCCGATATTCAAAAAGGCTTCTATCCAATCCTTCAGTCTTATATGGTAAAAAGAAATAAAATGAATTAAGATGGTGCGATTATCTAAAGTGTCTACTAAGGCTCCAAAAAATATTACAAAGGATTGGGCTAAAAGTGAACTCCGTAAAATGAATAAAGAAATTGCGGATTTGCTTCTCAAAATGTATGCAGAACAAAAACACAGTTTATTAATTGTTTTTCAAGGGATGGATTCCAGTGGAAAAGATGGAAGTGTGAAAAATGTATTTAGAGGATCCAGTCCCATTAACATTTCTGCTCGGTCATTTAAAAAACCATCCAAAGAAGAATTTGCTCACGACTTTCTTTGGCGATGTCATAAATTGGCACCTGCCAAAGGTCATGTACAATTATTCGTGCGATCTCATTACGAGGATATTTTGATACAACGAGTACACAAATGGATTACACCAAAAAAAGTAGCCAACAGAATGAAAGCCATCAATGCTTGGGAAGAGCTGCTAAGAGATGACAATAACACAACAGTTCTCAAATTTTTCTTACACCTTTCGAAAGAGAGACAATTAGAAAAACTCACAGAGCGACTAGAAACTCCTGAAAAAAATTGGAAACACAAAGATGGGGATTGGGATGAAAGGAAGAAATGGAATGATTATATGAAAGCCTATGAATACGCCATTAATAATTCCACGATACCTTGGACTATCGTCCCTGTTGACAGTAGATGGTATCGTAATTATTTTATAGCAAAAGAAGTTTTGTCAACTTTAAAAAAAATGAAAATGAAACTTCCGGGATTGGATTCCGAACGTTTTACTAAAAATTAAGCTACTGTGAAAAAGGTTCGAGTTGACAAGTGGCTTTGGAGTGTACGCATTTTTAAGACGCGTACAATTTCGACTAATGCTTGTAAATCAGGAAAAATCAAAATTGCAGATGCTAATATAAAACCGTCATTTCTACTTTCTGGCGGTGAAACAATTTTTGTAAAGAAAGATGGTTTTAATTTTAGTTTTCTTGTAAAAAGTCTCATCAATAAACGTGTAGGGGCACCAATAGCAATTGAATGTTATGACAACCTCACTCCGCCAGAAGAAATGAACAAATACAAATCTTGGTTTATTGGTAAGGCATCTTCAGAACGAAGAGAGAAAGGAGCTGGACGACCGACTAAAAGAGAAAGACGAACGATCGATGATTTTAAAGAGGAACAACAAGAAGATTTCTTTGATTTTGGAGATTAATGTAAAATAAATGAGCCAAATACTGATTGTTGACGCAGGTTCTACCAACATTGATTGGTGTTTGATTGGGCATTCGAAACAGTATTTTAAATCCAATGGATGGAATCCTACACAAGATCATTGCAAACTGGAAATTCCAAGTGCATTAATTTCTGAAATAAAACAACTGGATCGTATTCACTATTACGGATCTGGAGTATCTGATAAAAATGCAATTAGAAGCGTTCGAGAGGCTTTTTCGTTCCTCAACCATAATCAACTAGAGGTATGCTCAGATCTACTAGGAGCATCTAGAGCCTTGTTTGGTGAGGGTGAAGGATTGGCCATCATTTTAGGTACTGGGAGCAATGTAGCCTTCTATTCTAATGATAATTTAGAATTCGCCACACCAAGCTTAGGTTATTTGATTTCAGATGAAGGTAGTGGTAACCATATTGGAAAATTGATAATCAAAGATTACATGTATGGGAAAATGCCAAAAGACATAAAAAATTTATTTGATGAGATGCACCCTTTATCTAAATCAGACATTTTAAGTGCTCTTTATAAAGAACCCAAACCAAATCGATTTCTTGCTTCATTTTGTATTTTTCTTAATAGCATTAGCCATGAATGGAAAGATGACTTGTTATTGCAAGCCTTTGATGATCTTTTGAAATATAAAATTCTTCCACATAAAAACTTTTTATCCATTCCAATTGGATTCGTTGGTTCGATAGCTTTTAACTTTAAAGAGCAATTGGAAAGGGCGTGTGGAAATTACGATATTGAGAATATCAAAATTTTAAAAAATCCAGTTGAAAAGCTTAGCGATTATCATTTAGAAAAATTACAATGAGTGAAATCATAAACTATTTCGGAGATATGCCAACACTTCACCGAACTCTGTTACTTGTTGGTGGCCTTAGTTTCTTTTTTATTTTGGAGAATACATTTCCTCTGTTCACCACCAAATACAATAAATGGAAACATTCAGGAATCAACATATTTTTCACTTTAACCACTGTTTTGGTAAACTTCTTATTAGCATTCTTATTGATAATGATCAGTGATTGGACTTCCGAGGCACAATTTGGAATTGTACATTGGTTTGAACTTAATCCTTGGCTAACACTAATTATAGGTGTCATGATTATGGATTTTATCGGAGCTTGGTTGATTCATTTTATTGAACATAAGGTGAAATTTTTATGGCAGTTTCATCTGGTTCACCATACTGATAAAAATGTAGATACAACAACGGCCAATAGGCATCATCCCGGAGAGAGCGTCTTTAGATTTGCTTTTACCATTTTAGCAATATTTATCGTTGGTGCTCCAATATGGTTGATCTTCGTTTATCAAAGCATGTCCTTAGTGGCCACTCAGTTTGGCCATTCTAATTTGAAATTTCCTGATACAATTCATAAGGTGATTTCCCTATTGTTTGTGACTCCAACCATGCATCGTGTCCATCATCATTATCGCATGCCTTACAGCGATAAGAATTATGGAAATATATTTTCTATTTGGGACCGAATTTTTGGAACATTTGTGGAGGTAGATAATGAGAAGCTCATTTATGGGTTAGACACACACATGGAAGATCAAAAGGCCAACAATATTTGGGCTTTACTAATTGCTCCTTTTAAGAAACACAAAAGTCATATCACATACACCAAAGAGGAAGTACTCTAATGAACGATGACTCCATAAGTTTAAATAAGTACATAAGTAGTAAAGGACTTTGTTCGAGAAGAGAGGCGGATCGTTGGATTGAAGAAGGGAAAGTTATTCTTAATGGCAAAGTGGCAAAAAAAGGTAATCGAGTTTTTGATGGTGACTCAGTTTCTATTAAGGGTAAAAAATTAAAACCCAAACCCAAACGAGTGATCATTGCTTTCAATAAACCTGAAGGTGTAACTTGTACCACTGACCGACAAGACCCTTCCAACATTATAGATTTCATTAGATTTAAAGAAAGAATTTTTCCAATTGGTAGATTGGACAAAGCTTCGACTGGCTTGATATTTTTAACTAACGACGGTGATGTAGTTAATAAAATTTTAAGAAAAGAAAATCGAAATCAAAAGGAATACGTGGTCGTTGTTAATAAAGCAATCAATGATGACTTTATTTATAAAATGTCAAATGGAGTTTCTATCCTAGGAACGATCACAGACAAATGTAAGGTATCGAAAATCACTAGATACAAATTCAAAATTGTACTTACCCAAGGACTCAATCGTCAAATTCGAAGAATGTGCGAGAAACTTGGATACAAAGTAACCAATTTAAAGCGCACACGAATCATGCATGTCCATCTTGGTAAGTTACCAAAGGGTCAATGGCGAAAACTGTCTCATAAAGAACTTGAAGTGCTCGGAGATCGTTTAGGCTCTTAATTTATTCTCCACCTCATCTTCATTAAATGAAAAAGAAAATTGTCGTATTATCTGGAGCAGGAATTAGTGCTGAAAGTGGAATTAAAACCTTTCGGGATGCTGATGGTCTTTGGGAAGGTCATGATATCTATGAAGTTGCCTCACCCCAAGGTTTTAAGCAAAATCCGAAATTAGTTCTTGACTTTTACAATCAACGAAGAGCTCAACTCAAATCAGTGTTACCAAATTTGGCTCATCAAATTTTAGTTGAATTAGAAGAAGATTTTGATGTTACAATTATTACTCAGAATGTAGATGACTTACATGAAAGAGCTGGAAGTTCTTCTATTATACATTTGCATGGGGAACTCATGAAAGTGCGAAGCGTAGTCGATGACAATTACATTGTGGATTGGAAAGATAATCTGTACTTGGGAGATCTTGATCCAAAGGGTCACCAGCTGAGACCGCATATTGTATGGTTTGGGGAAGCGGTCCCAAAACTTGAAGTCTCTATTCCCTATCTTATCAATGCTGATATAATTCTAATTATTGGTACTTCTATGCAAGTCTACCCTGCAGCTGGTTTGGTTGCTTACGCTAATCCAATTTCAAAGATATATTATATCGACCCGCAGCCTTCCATAAATTACGAACTTGCAGGATTAGAGCAATTGGAAATTATAGAGCAGAATGCGACTGAGGGTATGGTAATATTTCGGGATAAAATAAAAAAGGGATGATTGACCGAGTGAGTCATCCATCCCCTGATATGTAATTGAGATAATAGCTTTTAACTACCGCATGAAATACAACCTTCTTCCATCGTACATACCTGTCCCTCTGCTTCTTTAAGTTGTTTTGCAGTAATAACGGTATCTGTGCTCACCATTGCAGCATCAGCTGCAGTTAGACTTACTTGCTCTTCATGAATTACTTCAACGGTCTCTTTCTTTTCTCGTCTTACAGATTTATTTTGGTGCTTTTCACTAAGTGTAAATTTAATCGGATCTACTGCAGCCTTGGAACGCAAATAATACATTCCAGTTTTTAATCCTTTACCCCAACCATAGAAATGCATCGCGCTGAGCTTTGCAAAATTTGGGTTTTCTACAAAAAGATTAAGACTTTGGCTCTGACAGATGTAAGCTCCTCTGTCAGCTGACATATCAATGATCACCTTTTGACTCATTTCCCATACAGTCTTGTACAATTCTTTGAGATGATCGGGAATATTCATTTGTTGAACTGAGCCATTGGTAGCGATCAAATGTTCTTTCATGTCGTTATTCCAAAGACCCAATCCGATCAAATCTTTGAGTAAATGCTTATTAATAATTACATGTTCCCCTGATAGGGTTCTTCTTGTGTAAATATTAGAAGTGTAAGGTTCGAAGCATTCATTGTTTCCAAGTATTTGAGAAGTACTAGCTGTAGGCATAGGAGCCAATAACAAACTGTTTCTCATTCCCGACTTGACGATGTCCTTTTTCAAGCTTTCCCAATCATATCTATCAGAAGGAGTTACATTCCATAAATCAAATTGTAATTGACCTTCACTAGCTGGTGAACCTTTGAAAGACTGGTAAGCCCCATTTTTCTTTGCCAGTTCGCAAGATTCAGAAACTGCCGCATAGTATATCGTTTCAAAGATTTGAGTATTAAGTTCTCGAGCTTCTTGGCTGTCAAATGGCATCCTCATCAGTAAAAATGCGTCTGCCAATCCTTGAACACCAATTCCAATTGGTCTGTGTCTGAAGTTGGAGTTTTCAGCTTCTTTGATTGGATAGTAATTGATATCAATGATCTTGTTTAGATTTCGAGTGATTACCCGCGTAATGTTTTCTAATTTCTCAAAATCATATTCTTTTTTCGTTGCATCAACAAACTTTGGTAAAGAAATAGAGGCCAAATTACAAACTGCCACTTCGTCTGGGGAAGTGTATTCTATAATCTCAGTACAGAGATTACTAGATTTAATGGTACCTAAATTCTTTTGATTTGATTTCTTGTTTGCCGCATCTTTGTAAAGAATATAAGGCGTTCCAGTTTCGATTTGTGACTCAAGAATAGAGAACCAAATGTCTTGGGCTTTTACAGTTTCTCTTGCTTTACCTTCTTTTTCGTACTTGTGGTAAAGTGCTTCAAATTCTCCTCCATAAGTATCTGGTAAACCTGGACATTCATTAGGGCAAAACAATGACCACTCTTCGTTATTTTTTACCCTTTCCATAAATAAGTCTGGGATCCACATTGCATAGAACAAGTCTCTTGCTCTCATCTCCTCTTTACCATGATTCTTTTTGAGATCTAAGAAGTGTTTGATATCAGAATGCCAAGGTTCTAGATAAATTGCAAAGGCGCCTTTTCTCTTTCCTCCACCCTGATCAACATAACGAGCTGTATCGTTGTATACTTTCAACATAGGTACAATTCCATTACTGGTACCTCCTGTACCCTTAATGTAACTTCCTTCTGCACGTACATTATGAATACTCAATCCTATCCCACCTGCTGCTTGCGATATTTTGGCGCATCTAGAAAGCGTTTCAAAGATTCCAGATATGCTATCATCAGTCATACTTAGCAAAAAGCATGAAGACAATTGTGGCTTTGGTGTACCCGCATTAAACAGAGTTGGTGTTGCGTGTATGAACCACTTTTCTGACATTAGATTGTAAGTTTCGACGGCTGCTTCGATATCCTTTCCGTGAATTCCAACTGCGGCTCTCATCAAAGTGTGCTGGGGTCTTTCAACAACTTTACCATCCATCCTAAGTAAATAGGATCTTTCTAAAGTTTTAAAGCCGAAGAAATCAAAAGTGAAGTCACGATCATAGATTATTGCAGAGTCCAATCTATCTGCATTATCCATTACTGTTTTATAGGTTTCCTCACTGATGAGTCCAGCCTTTTGATTGGTCTTTGGATCAATGTATTCATATAGCGCCTTCATGGTTGCGCTAAAACTTTTGTCCGTGTTTTTGTGTAGATTAGAAATTGCTACTCTGGCTGCTAGTAAAGCATAATCAGGATGTTTGGTTGACATAGATGCTGCTGTTTCAGCTGCAAGATTGTCTAGCTCTGATGTAGTAACTCCGTCATATAATCCTTGAACAACTTTCTGAGCTATTGCCAATGGTTTAACGTGATCTTGATTTAGACCATAACACAATTTTTTAATTCTTGCGGTGATTTTGTCAAAACTCACCGTTTCTTTTTTTCCACTTCGTTTTACTACCTGCATAAGAAATACTTTAGGGCTTGATTAATAATGTAGTTTCCTTTAGAGAGATAGATCTCCTATTAGAGATATCACTCTATTCACAATTCTCAGCCTGTTTTTAGGTTGTTTTAGAAATCTTCGTCGAGCGAAAAGACTTGCTTTCCTTGCTCGGCACCGACTCCTGATTTTCTGTAGTCTCCTACTCTCTTCTCAAAAAAGTTGGTTTTTCCTTGGAGTGAAATAAGCTCCATCCAAGGAAATGGATTTTCGACATTGTAAACTTTGTCGTTTCCGAGTTGAGCCAATAATCTATCAGCAACAAACTCTATATAAGTACACATATCATCCGAATTCATTCCCAAAAGTTTAACTGGGAGTGCGTCTGATACAAATTCTTTTTCTATTTCTACCGCATCAGTAATGATCTTTTCGACGACCTTTTTGTCTAATGGGTTTTGGATATGTCGGTTGTAGAGTAAACATGCAAAATCACAATGCATTCCCTCATCTCTTGATATCAATTCATTGGAAAAGGTAAGACCTGGCATCAAACCTCTTTTCTTCATCCAAAAGATTGAACAAAAACTTCCTGAGAAGAAAATTCCTTCTACCGCGGCAAATGCAATAAGTCTTGTTTTAAAATCTCCATTCTCAATCCAATCTAATGCCCAATCTGCTTTCTTTTTAACACAAGGCATATTTTCTATGGCGTTGAATAGATAGTTTTTTTCTTCCGTATCCTTTATGTAAGTATCTATTAGAAGAGAATAAGTTTCAGAATGAATATTCTCCATCATAATCTGAAAACCATAGAAAAATTTGGCTTCAGTATATTGAACCTCATTGACCATATTCTCTGCTAGGTTCTCATTTACGATACCATCACTTGCTGCAAAAAAGGCCAAAACATGTTTTATAAAATGTCTTTCATCATCATTAAGCTTATTAGCCCAGTCTGAAAGATCTTGATGCAAATCGATTTCTTCGGCAGTCCAGAAGCTCGCTTCTGACTTTTTGTAGAATTGCCATATGTCGTCATGCTCTATAGGAAACAGAACAAAACGGTTTGGATTATCTTCTAATATGGGCTCTACTTGGTTATTCATTTAGGACTTATTTCGCATTTGGTTTGTGTTTAAGATGGTTAGGACAAATTTCCCATGTGCATCCTTAAACACATATAATAAAATCTAATATATACAAAATTCAGTAGGGACAAAAATAGCATTAAAAATTATTTATATATTTTTTAATGCTATGTGTAAAATCCTGATTATTAGAGGTTAAATTCTTAGATTAATTAATCTGGAAATGATCCTCTGTAAGGCTATAAAACCACCGAATCTGTACTTCAAAATAACATATAAAAATTCATAATGTCATCCAAAAGTTATTAACAATGTGTTGATAACTTAGCTAACATATTAAAAATCAACGTAATATGAAAATTGAGAAATTTATGAAATGTGGATAACATTTCATATTCGGATAAATTTTAATATGTTTTCCTTTGAAAATAAATTGGTTTGAAAATAGGATCAATTATAATTTTCGATTCCGACCAAAAAACCATATGAGGAACATACCTAATAAAATGGAGACCAAAATTATTGAAGGGAACGCCCATTGCGAATCATCGAAAGGAAGATGCTTTAAATTCATTCCATAAAAACTCGCGACCAAAGTTGGCACCATAAGAATAATCGTGATTATAGTGAGTCGCTGAATGAAGACATTTAAATTGTTGGACACGATGGATGCATAAGCTTCCATGGTACCACTTAAGATATTCGTATAAACATTTGACATTTCTAATGCCTGACTGTTGTCAATAATTAAATCTTCAAACAAATCCGTGTGGTATTCCAAATCCCGTATTTTCAAGAGATCGGTTCTTTTCATTTTCATCTTGAGTAATTCGTTTGTACTCAAAGCTGTAACAAAGTAAACCAAACTTTTTTCTATCCTCAACAATTGTTGCAACTCAGAATTTCTACTAGAATGATAAAGCTCTTGTTCGATCAGATTTCTTCTAAGGTTAAGCTTATTTAAACATTCCAGGAATCTGAATACATTATCTTCCAATAATTGTAGAACAAACAATTTTCTATCTCGCGGATTAAAATTTTTCCTTGTTCCATTTAGAAATTTTTCCAAAACTGGATTCTCCTTCGAGGAAATGGTAACAATGTGTTCCTTGGTTAAAATAATACCCAAAGGAACAGTGATAAAAATGGCCTCGGATTCGTTCTCAGAATCATTTAGAAAGGGAGTATTGATCAAAATCATCTTCTCTTTCATACCGAGATCTCTCATTGATATCCAATGAATCCGTAAGAAAATCTAGTGGAATCTCTAATTCTGCTGAAACGCTTTCGAGTTCTCTAATCTCTACATTGGGCGAGATGTTAATCCACACAGAATCCGCAAAGCCTTCTTTGCTCTCTAATTGAGCTTCTATTTTTTCGTAGAATTTGATCATGATCGGGGTCCATCTAAGAAAACTTTGTTGAAAAAAGATATGAGTTTTAAAACAAATATTAAGCCACAAAGGTAGCATCTATTTCATTCATCTGTTGAATAAAAAACTCGTACAATGACTTTAATTCTAAATCACTATCAAGCTGCTCAATATTCCTCACATAATCCTCAATCAATTGACCTTGCTGTTCGAAATTAAAGTCATAAAAGCTCTGCCCTTCTGTTTTTCTAATTTTCAATCCTTCTCCACCACCGTAATCATAAGCACTTAAAGAATTTTGAGCTTTTAAAGCCTTGTAAATGTAAATTGATCCAAATCTTTGATACTGCCATACATGCACCATTTCGTGTAAAACGACATGAACCTCCATTTTCCGTATCGCATTAATGCAATTGAAAGAAACATAAGCTGTGAAGAGTCCATCCTTGATTCCATTCACGTTTTCATTGAGATAGACAAAATCACTATTGACAGCGTTTCCAAATAACTTATCGACCCATTGTCTTTCCTCTCTCGACAATTTTCTTTTACTTCCATAGGTATTAATCAGAAGGTCTAAAATATCGGGCATCAGAATTAAATCTGCCAAATTAAAAACTTGATTCATCAGGTAATCACCTAAACTTTTGGAAGGTATGGTTAAATTACTCTTCCTACCAATCAGTCCCAAATAAAAACGAATTAAACGATTTGGGTAAGAGACG
Organism: Saprospiraceae bacterium; assembly: GCA_020631135.1. Classification (GTDB taxonomy): domain Bacteria; phylum Bacteroidota; class Bacteroidia; order Chitinophagales; family Saprospiraceae; genus JAHDHU01. Next base: position 35,612 of record JAHDHU010000016.1, read on the forward strand.
AAAACATATTGAAAACGAGAAAGTACAAAGTCCATCAATCGAATCGCAAAGCCTTGACTGGTGAAATATAGGTTACCAGATAAGTTGGCAACGTCAGAAATATCAGGGTGATCAAGCCAGTGGCCAAATTGAGTAAGAGTACAACCCCAAGGTTTAATTCTATCGGGGCGACAGATAAATAGTAATTCTTTTCATCTAACTTGATTATTCCAAAGTATTGTTGAATTAAACAAATAGAAACGCCTAGAACGGAGCCAATAATTAATCCTCGTAATACGATATGACCTGAAAAGTACAGAAATATTTTTCGCACGCTCCAATTTTTCATACCTAGAGATTTCAAAATACCAATCATCTTTGATCTTTCTAAAATGAGAATCAATAAAGCTGTAATCATATTAATTATCGAAACAATGATCATCAACATTAAGATTACCCTTTCATTGATATTTTGTAATTCCAACCACTCGAAAATATTACCAAATTTTTCTTTAATGGTTTCCGAAAACATATTGGATGGTAAAATATCATAGTACACAAATTCACTAATGGCTTCGATATCTTCTATATCTTCCACAAACAATTCGATACCACCAACTTGATTTGGGCCCCATCCTAAAACTGATTGAACCCTTCTTTGATCGACAAGAACAAATTTTTTGTCGTACTCATTTAGACCGGTATTATATATGCCTTGTACCACAAACTGTCTTTTAAACTTTTCGCCTTCCATGATATAATCGGCATTAAATTTATCTCCCAGTTTTAATTCCATCCTTTGGCTTAAAACCTTCGAGATCAAAGCACCATTAGTTTCACCATTTTCAAAATCTAAGGTTTTTCCTTCCACGATATATTTACTCATTTCTTCCCAATCAAAATCTAATCCTAGGCCTTTGGTCATAATACCTTCAAAATCTTTTTTGGTGTGCATAATTGATGGCAGAATGGTAAAAGATTGCACTCTACTAATTCCACCTACTGTACTACTAGAAACATATCTGTCGTCTAATTCTATCCCAAGAATATCAGTTGGCTTTTGAAAATCGATATTTTTAAAATTTTTCAATTCTTGATAATATGGCAAACTGATATCAATAGGAATGGTTTCGAAACTGCGGTTTATATTGGTATCATAGATATGAATATGCCCCCAAAAGCCAAATATCTTATCGGTAATTTGATTTTTAAATCCTCTGATCATTGCAGTTGTAATGATCATGATCATTAAGCT
>JAHDHU010000016.1:36855-45890 GCA_020631135.1 Saprospiraceae bacterium
AAGCTCAAAGCAATTGCCGCAATGGCGATTTTGACAATTATTGAAGTGTAACCCTTACTGGAAGAATCAGCAACTTTCGATGCAATGAAATTGGATAGATTCAATCTGTTGATTTCATAAATGAATTGCTAAAATAAATACATTGCGGCTAAGCTGCATTCCTCAGCTATTGTAATATTTTTGTGTTCTTTAAAAAAACTGAAATGGAAAATAATTTCGTTGATGAATTGAAATGGAGAAATATGTTACATGACATGACTCCAGGTGCGGAAGAAGAATTAAAAAAAGGAAAATGTATAGGTTATATTGGATTTGATCCTACTGCTCCTTCGATGACCATTGGCAACTATGTGCAATTGATGCTATTATCATTTTGGCAAAAAAGTGGGAATCAGCCAATTGTTTTAATGGGTGGTGCGACTGGTCGAATCGGTGACCCTTCCGGGAAAGACAAAGAACGTGTGCTTAAATCATACGATGAATTAGATAGTAATTTGACATTTCAAACGGAACAGGCGAAGAAATTCTTAGATTTTGAAGGTCCGAATAAAGCTTTGATCGTTAACAACTTTGATTTTTACAAAGACATGAATGTCTTGGATTTCTTGCGTAATGTCGGCAAAACTTTAACTGTCAGTTATATGATGTCCAAAGACTCTGTTAAAAACCGATTAGAAACAGGTTTATCTTTTACAGAGTTTAGTTATCAACTCCTACAATCCTATGACTTTCAGGTTCTGTATGAAAAATATAATTGCCGATTCCAAATGGGAGGGTCTGATCAATGGGGAAATATCACGAGCGGGACCGAATTTATACGCAGAAATATTCAAGGCAAAGCATTTGCTGTCACAACTCCACTTTTGACTAAATCAGACGGTAAAAAGTTTGGCAAATCGGAAGAAGGGAACATTTGGTTAGACCCTAAACTAACTTCACCTTATAAATTTTATCAATTTTGGATCAATGCCGATGATGCTGATGTTTCCAAATTTTTTAGATATTTCAGTTTTAAGTCGAAAGAAGAAGTAGAAGCTTTAGAAAAGGAATATGCAGAAGATCCAAGGCAATTAAAAAATATCTTAGCTGAGGAAATCACTAAAAGAGTTCATTCCGAAGAGGCATACAAGTCTGTTTTAAATGTTTCAAATATTCTTTTTAATAAGAAGGCATCCACAGAAGAATTAAAAGCGATGAAGGCCGATGAATTTGAAACAATATCTCAAGAAATACCTTCCTTCGAAATAAAGGGTAGTCAGCTTTCTGGTGGCCTAAACATAATTGATCTAATTGCGGAACATACGCAAATAACACAATCAAAAGGTGATGCAAGAAGAGCAATACAAAACAATGCCTTATCACTTAACAAAGAGAAAGTTCATAGCCATGAAATGATGGTAAAGTCCGAAGATTTATTAGATGGTGGTTATTTGATGATTGAAAATGGCAAGAAAAATAAATTTGTCATTAAGGCTTCTTAATGAATCTCAGAAAGTTATACTATTTGCTTCCACCAGCTGCACGAATTCTGGCTCGAAGAATATACTTTTTACCTTATGATCTATGGCACAAGGATGAAGGTAACGAACTGTCACCACCTAAAGGATTAATTTATACCGGTGGCGGAGATTTTATTGAAACCGGAAATCGATTCCTAAAGTATTTTCAAGAGTACGGTGGTTTGACTAAACATTCGCGTGTTTTGGACATAGGAAGCGGCATCGGCCGAATGGCAATCCCATTGACAAAGTTTTTAGATCCTTCGGCAAACTATAAAGGTTTTGATCTGGTAGAACAAGGGGTTAAATGGTGTGAGGAAAACATCTCAACACGTTATCCAAATTTTGAGTTTGAGCTGATTAAACTTCAAAATGATTTATACCGATCCGATGGAGCTCTCGCATCTAATTATGTATTTCCGATAGAATCAGAAAGTCAAGATTTTATCTTTTTGATTAGTGTCTTTACTCATTTGATCAAAGAAGACATGGAACAATACATTGCTGAAATATCAAGAATGCTTGGTCAAAACAAAACCTGCTTTGCCAGCTTTTTTGTTTTGGATTCTAAAAGAAAAGAACTTAATATAAACTTTGCCTTTCCACATCGAGAAAAAGAATTTGCCCTTATGGACAAAAATGTCAAATCGGCAAACATCGCCTTCGATAAGGAATATTTGTTTGACTTGATTCGAGAAAACAATATGACAATAGTCAACTATTTACCTGGATACTGGAGAAACCCAAAACAAACTGAAGGGTATCTAGATTTTCAGGATATTGTTATTTTTCGAAAAAATCAGTCAAACTAGATTACATTTCCGACTTTTTAGATATCTATAATTGTTGACCTTAGTTGGTCAAATAAAGAATTAGAATAGATGGTTTTTAAGGTTGGTGATTAAATTATCATCGACCTTTTTTTATCGACAAACTTATTCCATTGCCGAATGGCAAACAAATACTAACTGAGTTCTTTGTTTCGATCAAAGCTAAAAATCAGCTTCAAATTGAAATAGCAAAGAATCAAAACCAATCCAAGCCAAATATACATCCAAACTTTCATTGGCAATATTTTCATTTCTTCAGCATATCTATTTAAATCTGAACTTGGCCCGATATTAAAATCTTGAATAATATAGACGATTGCAGCCAAACCTAAAAACATCAGTACTTCCCTACTCCATGTAGTTTTAGCGATGACTAAAAACAAGGCCAATGAAAATCCTACCAAAAAGACAGAAGTAAAGATCGAATTGAACCAATAAATCGAAGTAAATATCATTGAGGCTCCCAAAATTCCTAAAACTGGATTGGCGAGTCTTGGGGATTTTGCACCAATAAGAAAAAGTATATTACCAAACAAAGCTGACCCTAAGTATCCACCCATTAAAATAATCGAAAAGTTACCACCTTGGGTTTGAGTAAACCCGGCTCCTGAAGAATCTATTTGTATCGCTTTAACACTTCCACCAGTAAGAATCGCTCCCATGGCATGTCCAAATTCATGTAAAAATGTGACTAAAAGATTTATTGGATATAAAATTTTATAACCCCATTCACCACCAAAGAATCGAAGACCGAAGTAAATGAGTAAATAAATAATTATTCGGTAGATAAGATTACTGTTCATTGTATTCGAAAAATAACTACTTTAACCTAAAATAACTGGATTATGTCAAAATTCATTCATCTTATTTCTTCCGTAAATCCAAACGAAATCGAACAAATAAAACTAGTTCTCAATAGAGAAGGAATCGAAACGAATGTAAATGGCGAAATGGCATTACAGGCTGGGAATATCGAATTATCCGGAATCAGTGGTGCAAGCATTAGAGTTCATCAAGAGAAACTTATCCACGCCAAAAAAGTTTTAAAGGAAGCCGGATTTGGTTCTGCCGAAAGCGGTCCAGATGACAAATATTATAAATACATGTTTTATATTTTCGCTTTCATCGCATTTGGTGTAATCGCTTACATGGCTTATATATCTCTTTTTTAATCTTTCACAAAGGACAAAGAAACAGAGTTAATGCAATATCTCAATCCTGTTGGCTTAGGTCCATCTTTAAATACATGTCCTAAATGACCGTCACAACGAGCACACATTACTTCCGTTCTTGGATATCCCAAATCATAATCAGTATCTTCTTTTATCCGATCATCTTCTAATGGTTGATAATAACTAGGCCAACCTGTCCCTGATTTATATTTTGTTGTGGAACTAAATAAGGGCAAATCGCAGGCTCGGCAAGTGTAAGTGCCTTCTTCCTTGTGATCCCAATACTCGCCAGTAAATGATCTTTCGGTTCCCTTTTCACGGATGACATAATACTCCATTTCAGATAAGGACGATTTCCATTCATCCTCAGTTTTTTCAACCCTGTCCGATCGTAGCTGCATCGATTCATTTTGGAGCGGCTCTGTCTTTTGGGAATTTGTCTTACATGCAGCCATAAGCGTAAAGCCTAGAAAAAAATAAAGACAGTTACTAAATTTCATAGATTACGATTTTCTCTTTCATCTTGCCTTTGTGCAAGAAAAATAATCAACTTAATCAAATTTACAATGGATATAAAAACGAGATAACCAATGCTGAAAACTACATAAATCCATCGTGTAGATCCAGCTTCGTCAATATTTAGTCCTGAAACATTTGTAGCGATCAAACCACCAAAGGCTGCCAACAAAACGTAAGTCAATATACTCTTCCACCAGTACCCAGATGTTTCTTTAACAGGGATACTCATAATTGTATTAAATAAGGCAAAAAACAACATCATCGCACATACACAAACCCATGCGGATCGTGGATTTTCAGAACCAATGGTACCTACACCAATGAATAGCAACATAAATACCAAAACAACTCCACCTTGTTTAAAGGGACCAAATTTGTCAATTTCAATTTCTGGTATCATCCTAATTATAACCTTAATCCTAATTGTAACCTTAAATTGTCTTAAAAGTTTAATCTGAAAGTTCTGCGAAGAGATCATACTCTTCTGCCGAAGTAATTTTTACTTTAACAAAATCTCCTATCCTGAGATAATGACTTTCTGCTCTAATCAAAACTTCATTATCAACTTCTGGCGAATCACTTTCCGTTCTTCCAATGTAAAATTCTCCTTCCTTTCGATCGATCAGAACTCTACAAATTTGATCTACCTTCTTTTGATTTACATCAAATGAAATTTCTTGTTGGACTTCCATTAATTTGTTTTTACGCTCGTTTTTCATCTCTTCAGAAACATCATCTTCAAATTGATGAGCTGAGGTATCTTCTTCGTGGCTGTAGGTAAAAACTCCTAATCTGTCGAATTTCATTTCATTTACAAAGTCAATTAGGTCTTCAAATTCTTCATCCGTTTCACCTGGAAAACCAACCAGCATAGTGGTTCGGATTGCAATACCGGGAACTTTTTCTCTTGCATATTGCATCAGTTTGGATTGATCTTCACGGGTTATTTGTCTCCTCATTCGCTTAAGCACCTCATTATTTGCGTGTTGCAAAGGAATGTCTAAATAATTGCAGATTTTGGTCTGCCTCGCCATTACGTCAAATATTTCTAGCGGGAATTTACTTGGGTAAGCGTAATGCAATCGTATCCATTCGAGTCCTTCTATTTCACATAAAGCATCTAACAATTTAACCAATGATCTTTCTTTGTAAATATCTAAGCCATAGTAAGTCAATTCTTGAGCAATAAGCATGAGTTCTTTAACACCATGCTTGACCAAATTTGTAGCTTCTTTGACTAAAGATTCGATGGTTCGACTTTTATGTTTTCCCCGCATTAGAGGAATGGCGCAAAAAGAACAGGTCCTGTTGCAACCTTCCGAAATCTTTAAATAGGCGTAATGTTTGGGGGTTGTGATGGTTCTTTCACCAATCAACTCATGTTTATAATCAGCGTTGAAATGCGCTAAAAGACTGGGTAACTCTACTGTACCAAAGTAAGCATCTACCTCTGGAATATTTTTTTCGAGATCATTTTTATATCGTTCAGAGAGACATCCGGTGACATACAGTTTATCAATTTCTCCTTTCTTTTTGACTTCGGCATATTCCAAAATAGTGTTTACAGATTCTTCTTTGGCTAAATCTATAAAGCCACAGGTATTTATAACCACTACGTTGGCATCCGAATTACTTTCCTCATGAGCCACGTCATAATCGTTGGCTTCTAACTGGGTAATTAAATTTTCGGAGTCCACTAAATTTTTAGAACAGCCCAAGGTGATAACTTGGACTTTATCAGCTCTTTTATTTTTGGTTTTCATCGTCCAACAAAATTAGTTTTAATTTCGTTAGAGACATATTAGATCCTATAACATGAAAACTTTCCTTAGTATAATTTTCTTTTTTGCATTTACCGCATTCGCGAATGCGCAATTTGGCGTAGCTGTTAAGTATGAAAAAAACAACTACAAGGCATGGCAACAACTTTATGATTTTAATCAAGATAGATTGTATGCGGCAGATCTTACATTTGGAGTTAATTATTGGCTTAGATTAAAAAAATATCGAGTAGAATTTTTACCAGAAGTATCTTACACCATTTGGAATGGAGAATCTACAATTTCTGGAATCATACCGACCGAACAGTATAGCTCTGGGTTGACTAGGATTGGTTTTCAAATTCACACCCAGATATATCCTATGGATCTTGAAGGGGATTGTAATTGTCCTACCTGGGGCAAGGATAACAGTTTTATAAAAAAAGGGTTTTACTTTAGTTTAAGTCCTGGAGTCGATTACTTAATTCACGACTTGGTTTATGAAGGAGAAAGTCAAGAAAACCAAAACTCTTTAGCATTTAAAATTGGAGTCGGAGGTGGATTGGATATAGGTGTATCAAAATTGATTACGATTTCTCCTTTTGTTATGGTCAATTTTTATCCAACAATTAGCTCTTCTCAGTTTAATAACCTACAATCTATATGTGATAGTTGTTCGGAGACCGTTGCAAATGACAGAAATACTCAGGTTTCTGCAGGTATAAGACTAATTTTTAGACCAGATTATAAGTTTTAAATATTGTAACAATAATTAATATAAATCGTGTTTTCTACGTGTAATGGTCTTACCTTTGCACAAGATATTTTGGACTAGCTCAATTTTTTGTTTTTGTACAGTTGATTTTGCTTTTTCGTATTTATCGTTTTTAATCATTTTTTAAATTTTAGTATGAAGCTTTTTGTAGCAAAATTAAATTACAGTACATCTGTAGAATCTTTACAAGCACTCTTCGAAGGATACGGAGAAGTAGTTAGTGCGAAAGTTATTATGGACAGAGACACAGGCCGATCCAAAGGATATGGGTTTGTTGAAATGACTCATGACGATGATGGTCTTATGGCTATCAGCGAATTAAACGGAGCAGAATTTGAAGGACGTGAGATTGTCGTGAAAAAATCTGAGCCTAGAGATTAAGAATTTATTTGTAATAGATACAATGAAGCCCGAACATTTACTGTTTGGGCTTTTTTTATACTTGCATCTGACTAACCATATGATGTAAGACCACACCTCCACAGACAGAGACATTTAAACTGTGCTTTGTTCCATATTGTTTGATCTCAATACATTGATCTAATAATTCAAGAATGATTTCCGAAAGACCTTCAACCTCATTGCCGAATACAAGAACGATTTCTCTTTCTTCGTTTGGTTTAAAATCTTTGAGCGGCACTGATTCGGTTGTTTGTTCTATACCAATGATGTATTTATCTTCCGACTTCAATTCTACAATCAATTGTTTTATATCAGGATGATAAGACCATTCTACACTTCTGGTGGCACCGATAGCCGTTTTGTTAATTTCTGCATGCGGAGGCTTAGCTGTAATACCGCATAAGTATATTTTTTTGACCGCAAAAGCATCAGAACTCCGAAAAAATGAACCCACATTCATTGCCGATCTTATATTATCTAATACGATACTTATTGGAAATTTCTTCTTCGATTTATAGGACTCAACATCATCTCTTTGTAGTTCTTCTAATTTTAATTTTCTCATTTTCGATACAATTTAAAGACAATGCCCAAATGATGTCTTTCGTAAATGACTTCCATTTCATTCAATTTTGAAAGTTCAGAATCTTTCCAATCATTCATAATGTTTGAATAAAAAATATAATCGTAAGGATCTTCATAATAGTTTACAAAATCATTTGCAGGAAGATTGGTGAGATGAAGGTACTGGTAACTATTCTTAAATGGAAAAACCGTAGCGATCCGATTCGATGCAATATTCTCATCAAGTATAAAGGATCTTAAATTCTTTTCTTGTTTATATACCCCGTAATGAGCTAAGGTACTATCCCACCCTTGAGATATGTTTTGGGGATAAAACCAAAAATTACCTGAGACCACAAATAACAAAACCAATGTTGTCAACCACCTATTATTAATCGCAGCCAACAGCTGACCCGAAATTAGAATTCCTATAAAATGAAGTGGTAAAAAGTATCTGTGATTTAATAACCCAACCCTTGGAATAATCAAAATTGCTAAGGTGATCCCAATAAAAATATACAACCAAGCCAACCTTCCTTTTAACAAAGCGGCAAACCTCACATTAAAACATAAAATCAAGAATACGGCAAGCATTCCAAAATCTAAAATCTTATGACCGAATGAAAATATATTTTTTAAAATGGCTAGACCTGAGACTAAAGCAAAACTTGGTGCCCACGGAGAATCGGCATGTCCGCTGATCCAACCTTTCGCAAACCAGTGAAAACCCAAATATGATAAGGCCAAAATGATGGCTGGTAAAAATTTTCCGATCTGATGAAAGGCGATCTTAAATATTCCACGAAATGAAAAATTCGAGTCAGTTCTTATTTCATAAAGAAAGAGTGGCACCAAAAGAGCAATGCCTCTTAAACTCATGAGACACATGAGCACCGAGCCTAGCACAAAAACCCAATGATTGCTTTTTAAAGAAGCGTAAATACACATCGAAAAGCCCGATAATAAAATCAAATCGGGAGAAACAAGTACTGAATGCCCAATAAAAAATGGACAAACCAAAAGTAACGAAGGGATTATAAAAGATCGTTTAGAACAAAGCGTTTCTGAAATTACAAATACGTTGTACCAAAGCGCCACAAGAAATGGGAAGAGTGCCCAATGGGCGACTGGAAGACTTAAACCAAATAGCTTCCAAACAATAGAAATATAATAACCAAAAAAACTAGGATTACCACTATCCATCCAGTCAGGAACAAAGATTCCATTTGTTAAGCCATTTTGATAATAGTGTAAAGCATGCTTTCCTCCAAATTGACTGGTATCCCAGAATAAAAAACCATCGTCATTCAGAAATATTAAAACAGCCTGAAGAATTAAGAATGATAAAAAAAGTGAATAATTTTTTAATCCAAATTTCATCGTGCTTTATTCAGGCGATGCACTTTGACTGCTTTGACGAAAGAAACAAACAAAGGATGGGGTTTTTCAACTCTACTTTTTAATTCAGGATGAAACTGGACACCCACAAAAAAGGGATGTTTGCTAATTTCTAC
>JAHDHU010000016.1:45900-47985 GCA_020631135.1 Saprospiraceae bacterium
TTTGGTTTTAGGATTAACACCCGTACAAATCATCCCTGCTTTTTCGATTTTGGAACGGTAATCATTGTTAAATTCATATCTATGACGATGCCTTTCTTTGATGTTTAGCTTACCATATGCTTGGTGTGCTACACTGCCTTTCTTGAGCTGACAATCATAGGCTCCTAGACGCATTGTACCTCCTTTGTTCTTCACCTTCTTTTGATCGTTCATAAGATGAATTACGGGGTTTTTGGTATTTGAATTTAACTCTATCGAAGAAGCTTTGAGTTTTAGAACATTTCGTGAAAATTCGACTACCGCGCATTGCATTCCAAGACATATTCCGAAGAAAGGAATTTTGTTTTCTCTCACATATTTAATGGATGCTATTTTACCTTCAACACCTCGACTTCCAAAACCTGGTGCCACTAGAACACCATCTAAATTTGATAACTTATCTTCTATGTCACCAATTTCGAGACTTTCACTATGAATCGGGACAATATTCACCTTACATTCATTTTCGGTGGCGGCATGTATAAATGACTCTCTTATAGATTTGTATGCGTCTGGTAATTCGTTGTATTTACCGATCAATCCTATTCTAACCTCTTGTGTTGGGTTTTTTAATTTACCCAAAAACTCCTTCCAAGCATCTAATTTAGGCTTGTCCTTACTTTTAAGCTTCAGCTTCTTCAGTACAATTTTATCAAGCTTTTCTTTAAGCATTAAAAGCGGAACGTCATATATGCTTTCTGCATCTATGGCTTCAATTACAGCATTATTTTCGACATTACAGAAAAGAGCAATTTTATTGCGCATCTCTCTGGTTAATGGATATTCCGTTCTACAAACTAAAATATCCGGTTGAACACCTGCTTTAAGCAATTCCTTCACTGAGTGCTGAGTGGGCTTTGTTTTTAATTCTTTAGCCGCTGCTAGATATGGAACCAGGGTAAGATGGATTCGTAAACATTCAGACTTTTTCTTTTCAAAACTTAACTGTCTTATAGCTTCCACATACGGTAATGATTCGATGTCTCCAACTGTCCCACCTATTTCCGTTATGATGATATCATAATCTCCGTCTTTACCGAGTAGTTGGATACGTCTTTTTATTTCATCTGTAATGTGCGGAATTACTTGAACGGTTTTTCCAAGATAATCACCTTCCCTTTCTTTATTAATTACAGTTTGATAGATTCTTCCAGTGGTGACATTATTTGCCTGCGAAGTACTTATGTTTAAAAAACGTTCGTAATGACCTAGATCTAAATCTGTTTCCGCACCATCATCCGTAACGTAGCATTCTCCATGCTCATAAGGATTTAAAGTTCCTGGATCAACATTTATATAGGGATCAAATTTTTGAATGGTTACTTTAAATCCTCTTGCCTGAAGGAGTTTGGCTAGAGAAGAAGAAATGATTCCTTTACCTAAAGAGGAAGTTACGCCACCCGTAACGAAGATATATTTTGACATAATTACTACAACTCGATACGGAATGCAAAGGTATCATTCTGTGTGAGAATACAGGTAAGTCCAAAGTAAATAATTAGAATAAAAAAAGAGGGCTTTCAATGAAAGCCCTCTTTTATAAGTCTTTTAGATTAGACCATTTCCTTATCTTCCTTTACTTCCTTAGGAGGTCTACCTCTTCTTTTAGGTTTCTTTTCAGCATCTTCTAATTCAATAATGTCTTCCAAGTTAATTTTCATGTCATCTGGAATATCATCTTCATCTTCTTCAACGGGCACATACAATGCTTGTGCTTCTTTTAGGGTAATCATAATTAAATATGAATACTCCTCTGTTTCGAAAGGCATTACGGTAATTAACTTTCCTTTCTTTCCTGGGTTAGGATGAGGAAGTGTGACCAGCTTTTTATCAAATCCATAAGGATGTGCATCCATTATTCTTTTCAGAATTTCTGGCTCTAATTTTTCTAGACTTTTGAGTAGTTTGGGCTTGCTCATGAGATCAAGTTAAATAATTTGGTATAAATAGTTTCGTTTTACTTAAATAAATCGTTCTATTATCTCATAAGTTAAAATGATGAGACAGGTTATTCTCATTGTTCTGTAAAGAAAGGAAATATTTCAT
>JAHDHU010000017.1:0-15487 GCA_020631135.1 Saprospiraceae bacterium
AGTGGTCCATTTAGAATGACTGCATACATTATTGAAGATTCTGTCATTCGAGCTCAGAGCAGTTATTGGAGTGATGTCGCAGGTCATCCTTTGGAAGGTTTGGGCGATTTGATAAATGATTATGCTCATCGAAATGTGGTACGCGACATTTTGGATGACCATTGGGGTACCGCCAACATTGTACCTGATCAACCTTTGATGGGAGAAAATTATCTTCACCAATTTGAATACACCATCAGTTCAGAAATCAATGCGGAAAACGTCCACATTGTTTGCATGGTTTCCTTATTTGATGAAGCGAATAATTACCCAGGAGAAGTTCAAGATGTCACTAGGATAAAGCTGAAGGATTTGGGAATCAAATTAACGAACACAATTGATTTTGAACTATCCAATTTTGCCTTAAGCCCGAATCCTACAAGTGATTTTCTTGATTTAAAATTTAGCGAGATTCCTGATGCAATAGAACTCAGGACTGCCAATGGGAAATTAGTAAGAACGCTTAGATCGATTAGGAAAGAAATGAATATTGATGTTTCTGATCTTAAGTCGGGAATTTACTTCATCATTGCCCGAACTGAGGCTAAAAAAGGCATTCAGAAATTTTCTGTTATCCGCTGATTAGAATGCTGCAATGAGATTTTGGTGCTCAGTGGATATACTGCCTTGTTTATAACACGAAATCCATTCCGCGGCATGCGGTAATTCGCCCATTTTTGACTCAGCCAATTTTGCAGATTCCTTAGAATCCCAACTCACTACATCTGTATAACTCCCATCTTCATTTTGATGGATTTCCCACTTTATAAATCCGATTTGCTTACTCATCCAAGAATCAACTACTTTTTTGGCAACTTCTAGCAATTTTTCTCGAGAGACGTCATTTGCTAATTTATAAGAGATAAAATCTTTGTACATGGATTGGACAATTTGAGCGTAAACTATTTTATAAGCACCTTCTTGTTGAACATTCTGCCACTTTGATCCTGAAGGCTTATAAAATATATTCCTGCGGGCACTCTGCCAACATTAAGGATTGCTGGACCCTGTTCGTTTTTAGACAATATTAATTGCCCAGCAGCATTGTAAAGACGACTTTGATAAACATGATTTAGATCTGTATCAATTCTTAGCTGTCGATTGACATTGATGATACTTACTTCATTTTTCCATTCATTATTTTCAGTCGAAAGTATGCAACTCACACTACTTGGAGGAAATTCTACTACATTACCTGGTACCAAATCTTTGCCTATAAAGGCGGAATAATCCTCGGCATATTTTTCTGTCCTGAATAAAAAAGAAAATAGATCAGGTACACCATATTTCCAAAGCACATTTCCTTGTTGATCAATTTCCATAGCTTCTTCAATATCACCAATAGTGATAAAAATATTTCCGTTAGGCAAAACTTTTGCACCTGAAGTATAAGAAGAGTAAAACACAGTGTTGGTTTCGGGTCTGCTGTATTCTACAACAGGTTCTTTCGGTAAAAATGGTTGATCATTGGAAAGAGTGTATCCTCCTGTTAAACTTACTCCAGTGTCAATAATTTTTGCGGCCGAATAACGATCATCAAATGTCGGAACTGGTCGACCTAAACCATTATCATAGACAATCATTTTACCAGTGTGCGGTCCGTGCTCGATCCAATTTGGGTTGTGCTGAAGGTATAATTCTCGATCATCTTCATCACCACGATCATAATTTTGTGGATTTCCCCATCTGAACAAAACATCTCCCCCTTTGCCTTGATTTCCTCCTGTACTGCCCTTTGCTTCTTCTGTGGTTGTGGAGTGATCAATTATTACAACTTCGCTTAACTTCCTAACACTTAATGCAATTTGATCAAGACTCGGATTATAATCGAATCCATTAATCATAAAAGATTCTTGAAAGGTCCAATCAAAAATGGAAATGGCATCCATGTTTAGAAGTTGCGGATTATCCTTTAAACTTCCATAATTTGCCTGGTTGGGATCTCTTTCTTGAATCACATGATCTGATATTTTCCATTCCCAAACGATATTTCCAGTCTGTCGATCTAACTCGACTACCATATCCACTTGCGTCGGATTTCCAATTACTCCAAAATCATATCCAATAGCGTTAAACTGTTGTATGCTCCACCCTTCACGGGCCAAACTTAGGTAGTTACCATTGGGCAAAACGATCATTTCATAAATGAGATTTTTGTTTGGATCATTTATAAAAACCTGATTTATAATTTGACCATCCCAATCACGCTCGACGATTCCACCTGAAATAACATCTATGTAGACTAAGTTTCCATTGGATAAAAGCTTTGGATGATAGGTAGAACTTACATCATCCCAACGATGAACTTCTCGGCCACAATTGTCTATCAAAATGGCATCTCCTTGAGATTCCATCAATACATATCCGCGGGTGGCATTATCTGAAATGAATTGAAGTCCTTTTTGTCCATTGATCGATAAATGTATGATCAAGCACAAAAACCATAGAAGATATTTTTTGCACATTATAGAAGATGGTGGTTTTGTAAAATCACTTTTGCCAATAGTCAAGGAGTGGGTAACGATGTACTCCTTAAAAAAAGGCAACAGCTGAAGGTTTATTCAGGTGCCCCGTCCGAAATCCAAGAAGTAATTTTATCAATGTTACATTGATCAATTTTATCCTCCCCTAAAGGAAAAGGCATTGGTGTAAATCCAGTTTCATGATTTATAGAGCCAACGATACGGTTGTCTCCATTAATTTCTGTGAGAACAGCATTATAATCATGCATTTCAAAAGTAGTAGAACTACCCATTTCATGACATCCGGCTGTAGCACAGCTTCCATCGATGATCGCAGCTATATCATTATTGTAAGTTAAATCAGTAGTCACACATTCGTCTCCATCTCCACCATCACCACAACTAAAATAATCATCGCAAATAAAAGTGTTAAGTTCAATTTCATTATCACTAATTTTAATTACAATATAGGGTATTGTCATGGAAATGTCATGTCATTTTTAAAATAATGAGCTTACTTAAAAAATTAGAAGAGTTGCCACTTTTGGATTATCTGATCAACCTCAGTAAGCGCTTCTCCTTTCCCGGATTTAAAGGTGTTCCGATTTACAATGTGATAAGTTTTATTTACCGTGAATGCATAAAAGACGATATAATCACAAGAGCCAACTCGATTGCATTTAGCCTATTTCTTTCTTTATTTCCAGCATTGATTTTTTTGTTTACGATACTGCCTTTAATCCCTGCTACCCAAGATCTCCTGCCGATGATCGATGATTCTCTGAAAAATTTTTTACCCGAAGAAGCGCATAAATACCTTTTTGGGATTATATACGATATCCTTTCAATTAAACGTCAGGGTCTTCTGTCTTTAGGTTTTATACTTGCATTGTACTTTGGCTCCGGCGGTATGAAGACTTTGATGCGTGGTTTCGATAAATCTTATGACACTACTTTTAAACAAAGAAGTTGGCTAAAATTTGAATTGGTCGCTATTACATTAACCTCATTTTTGGCTTTGATTTTAATCATATCTGTGGTTTTGATTGTTTTGGGAAAACAAGTAATAGGCGGAACATCAAGTTTTTTAGAATTGGGCCAATTTGGTGGCACAATTATCAAACTTTCTCGATGGGTATTCGTTGCGATCTTTTTTTACTTTATTATTTCGGTCATTTATAAATACGGCCCTTCTATGAAAAAGAGAACCAGCATTTTTAACCCAGGTGCCTATTTAGCCACTTTGTCTATGATTTTGGTCTCTGTTCTTTTCTCTTATTTCGTCAATAATTTTGGCAGGTACAACGAACTCTATGGATCCATTGGGGCATTGATCGTATTGATGGTTTGGTTACAAATCAATGCCATTATCCTTTTAATAGGTTTTGAATTAAATACTTCTATAGCAGTAAATAAAGACTTAAGTGCAGAAGAAGATTCTACTCACAAATCACATAGGTAATTTGTGAAGCAATAACACCTGGACAAAAAGGTTCAAACACTTCCCCTTCTCTTAAGTACAGATCATCCAATTCTTGTCCACAATATTCTTGAGTATATTCTAAAAACACTTCATAACCTGCAGGATACGGGCTCGGTAAACCAAGACAGGCATAATCTGCTGCCACATAATTGTCTTCAATGACCACGGTACAAATCTGACAATCATCAATACATGAGGAAAAAAATAAAGTAGCTAATAATAGTGTAAAGGCTTTTTTCATGGTGGATCTTTTGACTAAGATAAATGCTTATCCGCCTTGAATGAGTTAACAAAAAACTAATGAAAGTGAAGAAAACGTTATTTGTAAAAAGCAGCTTACAGGGTCAAAGTGAATGCTACAGATAAACCATTGACTTTTTCGATGTTCTTTCCTAAAAGATCAAAACTGCCATTGATGACCACCATATATTCTTCTTTCATTTCGAAAGATACCCCTGGCACAAAGGTTAGTTTATATTGATCAGAAAATTCAAAAATGCTGTCTTGAAACCAAAAGCCACCGACCAATAAGATATCCTTGACGTAATATCCATATTCCCAAGAAAGGAACAAGTCCGATTGGGGAAGCTCAATATTAGATTGGAAATAATCCTGCCATTGCACATTTAAATCAGTCGAAGACTTATCTGAAAATTCATAAGACGCAATCAAACCAAAAGCATAAGACCCTATTTGATCTGCGCTACGATTAGATTTATCTATGACAGCAAAACCAAGAGGGAAATTGGCTCCTGCCATTATTCCTAATCCCAATTTATCATAGGTAGCAATGGCATATTTTGCAGACCAATTGCTATAATCAACACCTAGATTACAACCAAATTCTAATCTTTCTGTCAACGCATATGCCATTCGAAAATTTAATGATTCGTCAATAACGATGCTATCTGAAGAATTGTAAATATTCTCCAATTTACCATCTTGATTCCAACGCTGACTAAATCTATTCAAGTTATAAGAAGGCTCAAATTCTGCTTTCCCGACTGGAATCGGGGTATGATTAAAGCTATTGAATTTACTTGCTGTGATTCCACCAATTTGACTAAAGCCATGACTCGAAAACAAAAGCACGATACCTAAGAATAGAAATTTTCGCATAAGCTGATTTGCACTAGAAGCGAACAAATATAGAATTTTCAACTTTTAGAATGGATTCAATTAGGTCTAGTGCTCATTTTTCTGTATTTCTATCTGGTAAAGTCGCGAAGTCTTTTTGGTCGCAATTTGGGTCAATGTAGCTCGTTTTGCATTTCTTTCCGAGTAGGTTGTACCGTCTTCAAAAAAAACATCAAATAAAAACTTATCTCCTATTTCGATTTGGTATTTGTCTACTTTTACAAATCCTGCATTTTGTTTCATATGCTTTAGATGCCAAACATCATGGCCCGATTCGATGGTATCTCCATTTACAAATTTATAGCTAATGCTATCTGTTGTAAATTTAATTTCACCTGTGTTGCCTACAAGATTGCTGGTGTGTGTATGAGTAGAAAAATCCTCAGAAAATTGTCCATAATTCATTGACAACTTATATAACTCCCAATTTCCTGATAGTGATTTAAACGCGCGATCTTTTTTATTGGTACAAGCTGCGAAAAACAAAAGAAAGAGGAAAACAGAAATCTTTTTTTGGCACATGCGTGAAAGGAATTTCGAACTATTTCAAAACTAAAGGTTTGGGAAATATATCCCTTTGAAGATATAACGGATGTTTTGGAGTTCCATACTTTGCACATTCTAAAAAATGCGGATTAGAAATTATTGAAAAAAGTTCTTTGGGTAACCCTAGTCCATTTCCCCAAGCACAGATACTTATCTTGGCTTTCGCCGAATGGCGCTTAATATATACATCATTATTTGGCCCAATAGGGTCTGATATTCTAGATAGCATTTTAGGATCTGTCGACCTATAAGCATAAACATTGCAAATCGTCAACTGACCAAATCCCCACTTAATCGCATAATTTAAACATCTTCGAAGAGTAGGGTCGTCATTTCGATGATCAGCAGTACTCGGATTGTGCATTATAAATAAAACCTCTGGAAGCTGTTCATCCCATATGCGCCACAGTCGGTAGCGATAATTTTGACATGGCGAAAAAGTGGCTCCTTTTTGAAAACTAATATATTCCATCTTCCCATTGTTTTTTAATCCTTGAGTGATAGAGAATCATCTGGAAAATTGATCTCGCTAACATAAAGGCCACCATGCCTGCCCAAATGGAGTACATAGCACTGAATTGATTGACAATGTAAAAGGTTAGAATGAAGGCGATAACTGAGACAATCATGGAATCCCTCATCTCTACAGATGCGGTACCTCCCGAATATATACCATCCCAAATAAATGCCAAGGAACCAGAAATGGCTACCATTGACAACCAAAATAGATAAGGTCGTGCATCATCTATTAATTGTCCATTATCGGTAAAAAGAGAAAATATTTGGACACCAAAAAATAGATATACGATGGCGAATAAACCACCAAATCCTAAACCATACAATAAGCATTTACGGATTACTTCTCTGATTTTCTTAAAATTACTTGCGCCTAAATATTTACCTACCAAACTTTCTGAAGCGAAAGCAAATCCATCTACTGCATAGGACATAAAATAGAACAGTTGAATCAATATTTGATTAATGGCCAGATAATCATTACTGATTTTGGAAGAATGATTTGTATAAAACGTAAATACGAAGATCAAACCAATGTTGCGAATAAACATATCTCGATTTACCGCGAAGAATCTTTTCATTTCAACAGCTTTCAAAATGAGCTTACTAAAATGGGGAGTCAAGTTTTCTCTATGTTTTATCAGGACATAAAGGAGCGCCACAAAAAATGTTATGTATTGTGCTGCCAGGGTTCCATAAGCGACACCTTCTACGGACATTCCTTTTTCTATTACCAAATACCAACTCAATGCTATGTTTAGCAAATTGGCTAAGACCGTTAATATCATGGGTGTAACTGCATCCTGCATTCCAAAAAACCATCCACGAAAGGCAAAAAGAGCCAATACGGCAGGTGCCGCAAGTATCCTTATTCGATAATATCTTGAAGCTAAATCTTCGACAATATTTGATCCTGATAAAACACTAAAAAATAATTTACCGATTGGAACGTGGAGCAATAAAATTATCAAACCCACAACTAAGCCAATCAAAGAAGATCTAAAAAATAATCGATACGCTTCACCTTTTTCTCCTTTTCCATAGGCTTGAGCTGTCAAACCTGTTGTACCTGGTCTTAAAAAGCCGAATCCCCAATAAAGTATATTGAATATGATCCCTCCAAGGGCAATGGCGCCTATAAAGGCTGAATCATCCATTCTTCCCATCAGTGCAGTATCCACTATACCCAACAATGGGATTGAAATATTTGCAATGATGTTAGGAATCGCAATCCTAAAAATCTCTTTATTGGTGTTCAAAAATTGGCTATTTTGGTAGAGCAGATAAAATTAGCATTCCTATTACTATGACTATTGAAAATCTATTTGAAAAAGAAGGATACGACAAAACCATATCAAGAATTCAAAAATTAAACGTGGAATCAAAAGCACAATGGGGAAAAATGACCGTATCTCAAATGTTAGCCCATTGTAATGTGGCTTTCGAATTTACCTATCATCCAGAAAATTTTACCAAACCTGGATTTTTAAAGAAATTTTTGTTGAAATCATTTGTGAAGCCAGCTGTGGTTGGTCCAAAGCCATACCCTAAAAATGGAAGAACAGCTCCCGAATTTGTTATTACAGGAGATCGTGATTTTGAAGAAGAAAAAACCAGGTTGTTGGGCTTTTTGAAGAAAACATCCGAATTAGGTTTACATCATTTTGATGGAAAAGAATATATCAATTTTGGGAAGATGTCCTCGCAAGAATGGAACACGCTTTTTTCAAAGCATCTAGATCATCACCTTAATCAATTTGGGGTTTAATTAGACTCTAGACTTTTAGATTTTAGATTTCAGACTTGCCATTTGAGATCTGTTGGTTAAATAGATTTGATCGTATTTCAATTATACTTTGCCGAGAATTTTAGGTGGAATATCGAGTATAGGCCTTGTCATGGATTTAATTTTCGGTGCATTTATGTTTTTGTTATAGATCAAATACAAAAATCAAATGACAGGACTAATTTTTAATGTATTCGGAAACAAATCCAAAACCAATTTAGTTAAGCGTACCCGTCCATCATATATGCGCGACGCAAAGGAAAACTACTTCCATTCTTCTTTTTATGTAAGTTTTTCTGAACAAGAAAATAAGAAGTGGAGATCGGAAAGAAAAAAACGAATGGAATTTAGTAAGCGAGTAAATATCATCACTTTGGTGATACTCGTCAGCATAATCGCCTACATGATCATCCAGTTTATCGAATCTGGAGGACTGTTTTAGATAAAAAACGGCAGTGATAAAAGTAATTCGAGTTGGTTTTATGGCCAATAAGAATTACTTCTTTGCCGTGATGATGTATTGATAATCTAAGGATGTATCATCGACGACTATATCTGTAAATCCAAGTTCGTACAGAATGTCTTCTACTTTATCGGCATACATTCTTTCGTTTTTTGGAATATCTACATTCGACGGAAGTCGTTTCATTTTAAAATCTACGATGTTAAATTGACCTCCAGGTTTTAAACCATTTTTAAGTTTTAAGAAATATTCCTGGTGATTTGAAAGGTATCCCAGCATATTTACCAATAAAACTTGGTCAACTTCTTCCGGTCTCAAGCTCGGGTTTTCGGGTTTTACCAATCGATAATCAATATTTTCTTTAAAGGCAGGATTGGATTGTTTACTTGCAGTTTCCCGTATGAAAGAAAGCATGTCAGCATCGATGTCTACGGCAACAACATTTGCACCTTTGTGGGCCAATATCAATGTAAAATATCCATAATAAGCTCCAATATCCGCGATTTTCTGGCCTTGGATATTTCCCATTTTATCGAGAATCAACCCAGGTTTTTGCCACCCATCTCTACCCTTTTCTTTGTCACCAGTTATTGCTTCGACACTGAGGGTTACGTCTTTTATTGTAGAATTTGAATTGAAAGAATTAGACTTTTTAGAATTGTCTAATCCACATGAAATCAAAAAGCAAAAAGAGCTCAATAATAAGATTTTGAAAGTTGTCATCTTGATCTTATTATTTTACTGAATCGTACATTTCTTGTACCTGTTCTTTGGTAAAGGTTCCCATCAAACCAGTCTGAAAAATAAATTCATTATCTCCTTGAATCTTTACATAAATAAAATCGAAGTCTTCAGTATTTTCATCGATTTGCTTTTTATAAATCATGCCATTTTCTTCTTCCTTTACAATTTCTGCGAAAAAAGGACCGGCCTCGATTTCTCTCTTTTTATCTTGAAAAATCTGTTTAGCATCGATGCTTATTGCCTCTGAACCATAAATCTGGATGAAGTAATCATCGCCAGACTTTACAGTGACATCATGCATCACTCCTAAATCATCTGAATTTATCAAAGCATCCTCAGGCGCATCTATGGAAATTGGCAAGCCATGCTTTAATAAATTTAGTTTCTGTTTTGGAACAGAATCTTTGCAAGAAACAAATAGAAGTAAAAGAAAGAGAAAGCTATATCGCATCATAATGTATAAATAAAAAAACCTGCCATAAAGATATCTATGACAGGTTTATGCAAGTTATAAAACTTGATTTATTTCTGAACTTTGATCGAACAACCTATGGCTTTTGTTTTGGTGATCGCTGGCTCTTTTCCATTTTCAATTGCTGCTATGGCATCGAGGACATAGTTTTGTGTTACTGCAGATTCATCTCTCGCATTGTCATCGATTGCTCCAATGTATCTTACTTTCCTTTGCCCATCTAGAATAAAAACATGAGGAGTTTTTGTGGCTCCAAATTTCGGGAATACTTTTTGACCTTCGTCAAATAAATAAGTAAATGGGAATCCCTTATCCGAATGCCTTTGCTTCATTTCGTCATAACTGTCTTTAGGTTGTACTGCTGGGTCATTCGGATTAATCGCGATAACAGGATAACCTTTTGCGGCACTTGTTTTGTGTAAATCAATCAATCTATCCTCATACATTACTGAATATGGACAGTGATTGCAAGTAAAAACGATTACAAATCCTTTTGAATCTTTGTAGTCATCTAAAGAAACCATGTGTCCGCTCACGTTAAGCAAATTGAAATTTTCGGCAATGTCTCCGATGGCGTATCCGGACTCTGATCTTTGGGAAAAGGAAATTGTCAAAACAAAGAGTAAAGAGAGGGAAAGAATAATTTTTTTCATTTGTGATTAGTGTTAAAAATAGGTTTAATAAAATCTTCCAATTCTGTCAAAGAGTGGAAGCTATCTTCTATAAATAATCGCTTCTCCGCGTTGTAAACTAAAGTTATCGGAATGGAGCCACTCCATGATTCGTCCACTTTATCAATCCATTCAGCTTCTTTCGAATCCAACAATAATACGACATCTGACTTGATTTCATTTTTCTTGAGAAATGGAATAAACTTCCTTTCAATTTGCTTTTTAAAATCTAAACTGACCAAGACAACTTTCAGTTTTCGATCCTTGTATTTGGTATGCAATTCTTCAAAATAAGGAAGTTCTTTTACACATGGTCCACACCAAGTTGCCCAAAAATTGACCACATATGTTGTGTCGTTATTGATATGCAAAAGAGGTTCAAATTCTTGAAAGCTATCAAATCGAGCGAATTTAGGCTCTTCATTTTGTGCAAAGGAAATCGTTGTAAATAAAAAAGAAACAAGTGTGAGATACCACTTCATATTTTAGAAACGCTTTTTATACCATCTAGTTTCAGTAACTGACAATTATTTTTCATTTAAATATTTGGCCAACAGCCACTGAAAATAATGAACACCTTTTTCGCGCTTGACCGAGAATCTCCCTCTTTCATAAAACGTAGATTGCAGACCACGATGAACATTTTCCACAACAAACTCATCTTCTCGTTCTACTTTATCGATTTGTGATCCTGCCCCTTCATTGATTTTCGATTCATCATAAACATAACTGATAAACTGAACCTTCGTTTTATTAGTAGAAATCGGTTTGACGATATTTATCGAAAGTCCCCAAGGATAAAAATTGAACATCATATTAGGAAAAATCCAATAGTAAAAAGCTGCAACATTTTTTCCATAGTCTGGATGATTTGGAGGTAACACAAAACAATCTTTGCTTGTATCCGAATAACCTATCTGCAAGGTCAGATGATCATAGATTTCTGTTTTGTACTCACCGTAATCTAAAGCTTGATTTAAATCTGGATGAACGAATGGAATATGGAAGCCCTCCAAGTAATTATCACAATACAATGCCCAATGCGCACCCACTATATATTCTTTACTGTACTTGCTATCATGCTTAAACTGCTCCAGAGGTAAAAAGCCAATTCGCTCTTCCATTTTATTTAAGATCTTATTAAAATCTCCATTCGGCGAAAGCCCAACAAAAAAATGACCCTGCCAATTGATCAATGGAAATACTTTTAAGTGATCACATTCTCTTGGAAAGTTTTCGACTTCTTCGAACTCCGGCATAAACTCCATTTTTCCTCCAAGATCAAATCTTCTACCATGGTATCCACAAGTAATTTTGGATTTAGAATCCGGATGATGCACCAATATATTAGCCCTATGAGTACAGATATTGCTAAGACATTTTAATTCATGATCTTTGTCGACTGACAACAAAATCGGTTCGTCAATAAAATTTTCTAGAAAAGTGATTGGTCTTTGTTTGATGGATCCAGCCAGCATAGATTGGTCCCCGATCCAGAGCCAATTTTTAAGAAAGACCTTGTGCTTTAATTCCTCAAAGACAGATTGATGCCTATAAAAACTAGACGGTAAAGTTTCTGCTTTTCGAATATCGTCGTCAACAAAAAAATTCATCAAATCAATTTAACTTGTAATGAATGCCGATACGATCTACTAAATTGATGAAATCGGCATCAGCATTTACTCGAATTTTAGAAGATATCAAATCTAATTTTAGAGGTTCCTCTTTATTAGATCCGTCAGTTAAAATCATTTTTAGTTCATGATCTCCTTTAGCTTCACCACATATTTCTACCAATTTATCAACCATCTCCGATGTGATGCGATTGGAAGGAATATTTAGTGTAATGGATTTGGTCATAAGCTTACCTATAGTTTCGAGTAGCTTTACATCTTTTAATCGGAAAAAATAATTTTCGCTATTTCCGTAGCCTTGTGCCATCATTCCTTCAAGGTAAAGTACCTCTCCAGTTTTGAACAAATGGCCGTATTTATTAAAATCTTCACGATAACAACCGATATTTATTGATCCCGTATAATCCTGAATTTCTGCTCTAATAAATTGATTGCCTTTCTGATTGGTTCTTACCATAGCACTTACAACTAAACCAGCAAATTTGACCAATTGGTTTTTGGTTTCCTCAATTTTATCTATAGGGCAGTTGATGTAATTTTCCATTTCTACTCGGTAGTCATCTAAAGGATGACCACTGATATAAATTCCAGCAACCTCTTTCTCTCGATTTAATTTTTCGAGTTTATTCCATTCTTCGATTGGTCTAATTTGAGGCACTTCGATGCCATTATTTTCTTCCTCCCCAAAAAGAGAGTTTTGATTGCTGTTTTGAGTAGACTGGTATAAGTTTCCAAAACGAAGTGCGTGTTCTATCAGGGAATCAAATTTTTCTGATCTATAAAAATACGTTGCCCTAGAAACCCCTTCCCAAGAATCAAATCCTCCTCCATTGGCTAGGCTCTCTAGGCATTTTTTATTGACTGTGCGAAGATTAACTCTCATGGTGAGATCAAAAATGTCTTTAAACGGTCCTCCTTTTTTGATTTCCGCTTTCAATTCTGTCACAGGACCTTCTCCTACACCCTTAAGTGCAGAAAGACCAAAACGAATTGCATCATTTTTGTTTACATTAAATTTTATCTGACTCTCATTGATATCAGGACCCAGTACTTTAATCCCCATTCTTTTGCATTCACGCAAAAAGAAATTCAATTTTTCCGTATTGCTTTTATTGTGATTTAATACGGCTGCCATATACTCATGAGGATAATGAGCTTTTAAGTAAGCTGTTTGAAATGCTATAAAAGCATAACAAGTAGAGTGAGATTTGTTAAATGCGTAAGACGCAAAAGCTTCCCAATCTTTCCAAATTTTAGCCACCTTCTCCTCGGGATGTCCATTGTTTTTACAACCTTCTAAAAACTCTGGATAAAGCTCATCAATTAGTTTCTTTTTTTTCTTTCCCATTGCCTTTCTCAAAACATCCGCTTTACCCTTACTAAAGCCACCTAGCTTTTGGGAAAGTAACATTACCTGCTCTTGGTAAACCGTAATTCCGTAAGTCTCTTCCAAGTATTCTTCCATCTCTTCGAGGTCATAAGAGATTTTTTCTTTTCCATGTTTTCGCTTAATGAAATTCGGAATGTACTGTAAAGGACCTGGACGATAAAGTGCATTCATCGCAATGAGATCTTCGAAGGCATCTGGTTTAAGATCTTTTAAATGTTTTTGCATTCCAGCTGACTCGTATTGAAAAATACCGACGGTTTCCCCTTTTTGAAATAGCTCATAGGTCTTTTTATCATCCAACGGAAAATCATCAGGCTCGAGATCTAGATTATGTCTTTCTTTAACCAATCGGACTGCATCCTTAATAATCGTTAAAGTTTTTAGACCAAGGAAATCCATTTTTAGCAGGCCGGCATCTTCTACTACATTATTGTCGAATTGACTGACTTGTAAATCCGAGTCTTTGGCTGTAGAAACGGGAACATACTTGGTCATTTCATCAGGGGTGATAATGACACCACATGCGTGAATTCCTGTATTTCGAACTGAACCCTCTAGTTTTTTGGCATTTCTAATAAGGACCCCGATATCATCCTTCTGCTCTGCCAACTTGCGAAATTTGTAGGCTGCTTCGATATCTTCTGAATTCATATTGTCCTTCAGTTTTTTATCGATGTCCTTTTCCGCAAGAACTGCTTTTAAGGTGGCTCCTAAATGAGTAGGAAAAGTTTTGGCCACCTTGTCTACTTCAGGAAGTGGAACATTCATAACACGACCTACATCTCTAAGCGAAGATTTGGCCGCCATTGTGCCGTAGGTTATAATTTGTGCGACCTGATCTTTACCATATTTATCTATTACGTAATCAATTACTTTTGATCTTCCCTCATCATCAAAATCGATATCTATATCAGGCATCGAAATCCTTTCTGGATTAAGAAAACGCTCAAACAGCAAATCGTATTTTATTGGATCAATGTTGGTAATACCTAGACAGTAAGCGACCACTGATCCTGCCGCTGATCCCCTTCCAGGTCCTACGCTTACGCCAATATCTCTTGCGGTACTGGTAAAATCTTGAACAATCAAAAAGTATCCCGGATACCCTGACTTTCTAATCGTTTCTAATTCAAAATCAATTCGGGCTTTTAAATCCTCATTAATTTCTGGATATCTTCTTTTAGCCCCTTCATAGGTGAGGAATTTGAGGTATTCATCCTGATCTGCGAAACCATGTGGTAAGGGAAACTCCGGCAGTACCACACTTCGAGCCAAATCCATTTTGTCAACTTTACTGACGATCTCCATCGTATTGTCTATAGCAAATGGCACATCAGAAAAGAGTTGGTTCATTTCTGTTTGTGTCTTGAAGAAAAAATCATTTGAAGGGAATTTGAAACGTTTTTCATCTTCAAGTATTGATCCGGTATTTACGCATAATAAAATGTCGTGTTGTGGCGAATCATCTTTTTCAAGGTAATGCGAATCATTGGTCGCGATTCCTTTGACATTATATTTTTTAGCGAGCTTAAGTAGTTCTTGATTGATATCTTCTTGGCTTACTCCTGTTTGATCTATATTTTCTAGTCCTTTATGCCTTTGGAGTTCGATGTAATAATCTTCTCCAAAAAGATCTAACCACCATTTTAATTTCTTTTCGGCTCCTTCAAGGTCTCCCTTGAGTATGGCTTGAGGAATTTCTGCACCTAAACAACAACTGGTTGCAATTAAACCTTCATGGTATTTTTCGATTAGTTCTTTATCAATTCTGGGGTACTTTTGATATTGTCCTTCCGTGTAACCTAAAGAACATAGTTTGGAAAGATTTAAGTATCCGATTCTATTCTTTGCTAACATCAATTGATGGTGTCTTACATCTCTTTCACCCATTGCTCTTTTGAAGCTTTGAATGTGACGATTTTCGACCATGTAAAATTCACAACCAACTATAGGTAATATGTCATTTTTATTAGCTTCATTGACAAACTTAAATGCCCCAAACATATTTCCGTGATCAGTAAGTGCAACTGCTTTTTGTCCATCTTCCTTAGCTTTTACCATCATACTGGCTATGTCCGTAGCACCATCAAGAAGAGAGTATTGCGTGTGACAATGAAGATGACTAAATTGAGGCATACAAGAGG
>JAHDHU010000017.1:15502-47972 GCA_020631135.1 Saprospiraceae bacterium
TTGTACAGCAGACGCAAGGTAGGAAAATGCGACTAAATTTGTCGACGAATTGTTAAATAATATAAAAAAATAAGCCCAAGTTTGGAATGACTTGGGCTCTTTCGACTAAGGTCTCAAAATAAGAAAACTACTTCTTTTATACCTCTAAATACTGTTTAATCAAAAACAGTAATAAGTACAATCAATATTTTGTTTTGAAAATTATCTGGAGAGTAAGGTTCTTAGTTTCATTCTCAGACAAAATTCGTTTAGTCAATTGCGGTTTGACTAAAACAAATATATTAATAATTTTAATATAAATAAATTATTTATGTAAATAACTAAATATCAGATAGTTAAAAAATATTTTTTTCTATAATACGACTATACTGCTCGATCAATAGTTATTTTACTTTGCGTGAGATAAGAAGTAAATAACAAAACCATTGCTACCAAAGCAGGTAAATATTCTCCGTCGTTTACTGCAAGATGCGCGAAGAAAGCGAGAATAAAATCAAAGAAGAATCCGGCATAAGCCCATTCTTTAAACATTCTAGATTTATTACTCCAAATTGCTACCAGCCCCAAAATCTTGGCCGCTGCAAGTGGATAAATGATGTATGATGGATAACCCAATTTTGAAAAGATTCCAACTAGCATTTTATGATTGAAAATATACATCCCTGCAGACATCAACATCAAGGCGGTTAATAAACCCGTGGCTATCAAATAAACTATACGTTTGGTTTTATTATTCATTCTAAAATTTAGAAATAGAGCAAATGATCTCTTTAAATTAATTCATTCTTTAATATGGTAAAAGATTCGACAAGAAAATTGGTGAATTATCTATTAGCTAGATGTTAGTTTTTATAGCTTTGCGCACCTTTCACATCCGCCCGGGTGCTGGAATTGGTAGACAGGCATGGTTGAGGGCCATGTGTCCGTATGGGCGTGAGGGTTCGACTCCCTCTCCGGGCACTTTTATCATTTTTGTGCAAATCAGTAGAAGATCATTTTCTTCAATTCACTAATGGACAAGAAGATTATTTAACGCCCATTGCGCGATCCTTGAGACGCTTCAAGAAAGGAGATGCAAAAATGAAATTTTGTAGCGTATCATTATCACTTTCTAAGACTTGAGATTTATTCCCTTTCCATGCTAGTAAACCTTTATGTAGAAGACAGATGTTTTCGCCAATTTCCATTACTGAATTCATATCATGCGTATTGATAACAGTTGTGATGTTATATTCATCTGTAATGTCGCTAATCAAAGCATCAATGGTGATTGCTGTTTTGGGATCCAATCCGGAATTGGGTTCATCACAAAAAAGATATTTAGGGTTTAACACGATAGCCCGAGCGATACCAACACGCTTTTGCATTCCACCACTTATTTCACTAGGAAATTTATTATTTATTCCTTCGAGACTTACCCTTTCAAGACATTTATCTACCATCATCTTTTTCTCCTTCATGTCTTTGGAGGTAAACATGTCTAGTGGAAATCGAATATTTTCTTCGATGGTCATCGAATCAAAAAGTGCATTGCCTTGAAAGAGCATACCCATTTGCATCCGTAATTCGCGAATTTCTTTTTTGCCCAATTTGCAAACGTCAACATCTCCAAAAAATACTTCCCCAGAAGTTGGTTGAAATAAACCCACTAAAATCTTTAGTAATACTGTTTTTCCTGCACCCGATCTTCCAATGATAAGATTAGTTTTTCCTGCCTCAAAAGTGAAATCTATTCCTTTTAAAACTTCAACATCGTCAAATGACTTTTTTATGTTACTAATCCTAATCATCCTGTAAGTAAAACGGCAATAATATAATCCGCAATTAAAATTAATATAGAACTGTATACGACCGCTTGTGTGCTGGCTTTTCCTAATTCGATACTTCCTCCTGTTACATAATATCCCTGATAACATGAAACCGAGGTCATAATGTACGCAAATACCACGGACTTGATATACATCATGTTTACATGATCTA
This sequence comes from Saprospiraceae bacterium, assembly GCA_020631135.1. GTDB lineage: Bacteria > Bacteroidota > Bacteroidia > Chitinophagales > Saprospiraceae > JAHDHU01. The sequence continues at coordinate 17,483 of JAHDHU010000017.1, forward strand.
CTTGGAAAAAAGAACGCAATCCTCTGATATATTCTCCCGAAGTAAATAATCCAGTTGGTACACTTGCTAAATATCCCCCGCCATTACTAACCAATGCTGAAACACTCACAAGAATCGGAACTATCAAGACCGCCGCAATAATCTTTGGCAGGACCAAATAGGCTGCAGTATTGACTCCCATAATTTCCATTGCATCTATATGCTCCTTTTGGCGCATGCCTCCTATTTCGGATGCCATATTAGAACCCACTTTACCTGCCAAAACTAAACATGTGAATGTTGGTGCCAACTCAATGATGGTCATGTCTCTAACAATATAACCAATGTAATAAGGCGGTATCATCGTACCATCCATTTGATAAAAAAACTGAACGGCAGTTACCGCTCCGATGAAAATGGAAATAATGAGGACTATCGAAAGCGACCCTACACCAATATCATACAATTGACGAATGGTTTCTTTGTAATACATTTTAAGATTTTCAGGTTTACTAAAAATCTGTCCATGCCAAGAAACGTACCTCCCTAAATGATAAATAAACTTCACTTATTCGTTTTGATCATACTAAATATTACAAAATAGTATCATGTAAGAATTGGCTCAAAAATAGTTTAATTTCGTATACTAATTAATATTCATGAATGCGATAATTACTGGTGCCACTAAAGGAATCGGATTAGCCATCACAAATTTGCTGGCCGAAAAAGGATACAACCTTATACTTAATTCGCGGTCTTCTGAAGATTTGGAGGATTTAAAAAATCGACTCAAAGAAAAAAACTCAATCTTACAAATCGAGGTTTTTGCTGCTGATATGGGCTCCAAAAGCGAGGTATTAAAATTTGGCGATTTTTGCAATGCGCAATTTGAAACATTCGAAGTATTGGTCAATAATGCGGGAGTTTTTATTCCAGGTGAAACGCATAAAGAAGAGGACGGTGTATTGGAGAAAATGATTGAAACTAACTTATACAGTGCCTACTATCTTTCGCAAAAGCTTATCCCTAAAATGATCGATCAAGGCAAGGGACACATCTTTAACATGTGCTCCATCGCTAGTAAAATTGCATATCCCAATGGAGGCTCTTATAGTATTTCAAAATTTGCATTGCTTGGGTTTTCAAAGGTCTTAAGAGAGGAATTAAAAGACAAGGGCATCAAAGTCACTTCTATCTTGCCTGGTGCCACTTGGTCAAATTCTTGGAAAGGTGTGGAGCTTCCAGAATCCAGATTGATGCAAGCTAATGATATCGCACTAGCGGTTTGGAACGCTATACAAATGAGCCCATCGGCAGTAGTCGAAGAAATCATCCTGCGTCCACAGTTGGGAGATTTATAACAGCATTTTGTCCAATGATACAAGCATTGAAGAATAGTCTATTTTTTGCATTACTTCTCATAGTGCAATTAGCTACAGCACAGCCCAAAGTGGAAGACTTTAAAAAAGTCTTTAGACTCGAAATTTCCGAAACTCAAAATCCAATAGTCATTGATGGTAAACTAAATGACAATGCTTGGATTACTGCAAATGTTGGTTCTGATTTTTGGCAAAAGGTACCATTCTTTGCGGAAGGTGCAGATCCTCGTACTGAAGTCATGTTAAGCTATGACAAAAACAACTTGTATGTGGCTGCTAAATGTTTTCAAAAAGAAGACATCATCATCCAATCTCTAAAAAGAGATGAATACTGGGATAACGATGGCATTGCAATCGTTCTGGACCCTTTAAATACAAGAACCAATGGATTTCTTTTTGGTATTACGGCCGCAGGTCAACAATGGGATGCTTTACGTTCTCCTGATAACATCAACAGAGATTGGAGCAATAAATGGTATAGTGCTGTTAATGTAGAGGAAGATTTTTGGTCTATGGAAATGGCCATCCCACTAAGAATTCTTCGCTTTAGTCCAGATGAAAAAGAGTGGGGAATGAATTTCGTTCGCAATCACATCAACGAAAACGAATATCACAATTGGACAGCTGTACCAGAATCTTTTTGGCCACCCAATGTTGCCTTTGCAGGTGCATTAGTTTTTGATAAACCCCCAATTCCTAAAAAAGGAAATTTTAACTTGATTCCCTATGTGACCGGTTCTCTCAACAAACAACTGGACGAAGATTTAAGTTTAAAAGCAAATGCAGGATTGGACGCTCGTGTTTCTCTGAGTCCAACCTTAAACCTCGATCTAACTTTTAATCCAGATTTTTCCCAAATTGAGGTAGATGAACTCGTTACCAACCTGACTAGATTTAATATTTTCCTTCCAGAAAAACGAACCTTCTTTCTGGAAAATGGAGATCTATTTGCTGATTTTGGTTATCCGGCAGTGCGTCCTTTTTTCTCAAGAAGGATAGGCTTAGATAGTGAAAGACAAGCGGTGCCCATTTTATATGGAGCAAGGCTAACAGGCAACCTGAATAAAACGATGCGGATTGGTGCAATGAACATTCACTCCTTAGGGAGCGATAATTCTTTTGCTCAAAATCAAAGTGCTTTAGGTCTTCAAAAAAACTTTGGCCGCTCGTACATCAGAGGATTATTTTTAAATCGACAAGCTTATAATGGAGCTGAATCAGTTAGTAAAGATTATGGGAGAAATACTAGTCTCGATTGCGCTTACATTAGTGATGATGGCAAAATCAGCGCATGGGCCAGCATGCACCATTCATTTAAATCTTCTATTAAAAGTAAAACGGGATTTTATACCTATGGCGTCGCGTATAAAGATCCGTCTTGGGACATAGTGGTGGCAAGTGCTACTGTCCAAGAAAATTACTTTGCAGATATGGGCTTTGTACAACGAATAGAAAATTATGATGCTGAGAGAGATACAACTATTAGGCTAGGATTTAATGACAACCTAGCAGCCATTTCGTACACCATCAGACCTAAAGAAGGTAAAGTAACTCGACACAATATTGGATTAACAAATGTTTATTATACCAATCCTGATTGGAGTTTTAACGAGCTATTTAATGAATTGAATTATTCGATTGCTTTTCGCAATACAGCTGAATTTCGAATGGGTTTAGCACGAAATGAAATCGAACTTCTTTTTCCATTTAGTTTTGTTTCAGATGGCGAACCCTTGCCCGTTGATAAATATTTGAATAAAAATGTATCCCTGTCTTATTCTTCAGACAAAAGGAAGTTGATCAATTTTGGAGTTGGCGGTCAAACTGGAAATTTTTACAATGGTACATTGAGTCAAGCTCAAACTGATCTCAATTTTCGAGTCCAACCTTGGGGCAATTTGAGTTTTGGTTATCAATGGAATAAATTGGATTTTCCTTCGCCATACGGCAATGAAATCATTACGGCTGTTTTAGGAAAACTAGAAATTGGTTTTAACCGAAATCTATTGTGGACTACCCTTTTTCAATATGTTGATCAAAATCAATTTATGGGAATCAATTCCAGACTGCAATGGAGATTTTCACCCATGTCAGATGTATTTTTGGTGTTCATAGATAATTATGATGTTTTCAACGGGGTACCTAATATGAGGAATATACAATCCAATAATCGAGCTTTGGTACTTAAAGTAAATTATTGGTATTAAAAAAGAAGTTGAGAAGATTTACTCCTGTATACCTTTTTTACTAAAATCTACTTCTTTCCATTCCTCACCCACATTGTATAGATATGTTCTTTCGAGGTTTGGATCTTTTATTGACAATAAGTAATGATATTGTCCAGTCTTGACCTTAAAGTCATCGGTTTCATAACTGCTTAATCCCATTCCATCACGCCAAAACCATGAGCCTGGGTTGAGATTTCTAACCTTAAGGGTGACCGAATCTAAAACTTCAACACTTGCCTTGGTACCAGGGCCAACGGTATTGATCTGAACCAAATCGTAAATTTTTCCATTGTATATTTTTCCATCAAAATGATAGAGTGATTCTGTAAACGCTTGTGCCTTTCCCGAAAGGTCCCTAAACATCTGCAGCCCTCCGAAATTATCGTACTTGGACAAAAAGACGATCTCTTTACTTTCATAATAATCAAAATTATCAACCATTGCATGAGTTAAATGACCTGCATAGTTTGCCATTTTGAGGGTTTTAAAAGAACAATAAAACAGTCCAGTGAGAAACAAAAAAATCAAACTATTTCGGATCCATTTATGAGGAATCATCCAAAACAAAAGTCCCAAAAACAAATAGAAAAATAATGACGCCAAATAGCCATAACGATCATTCTCATAGATCTGCGCGCTAAAAAAGAATAGGTTAGAAATCGGAAACAAAGCCATAAAAAATGCAAGGTATGCGAAAGCGACTGAAAGAAACTTGGTTTTGCCTTTTCTAAATAAAACAAAAATCCAAGCTCCAATACCCAAAGAAATCACAATCAATGAATAAACCAACCACGGTTGCGCTATAAATGTGTAAGCCACCGACTTATACTTGAACGGTAAATAATGCAAGAAAAAACCGTATTTAAAGAGATACATGAATGCATTAGAACTCATCAAATCAAAATCAAAATTGAGATGTGATTCTGCTCCATAATGCCCGACCCAATCTCCTATCAAAAATTTATTGGCTAAAAAATATAGAATGATGATAACAAATGGAATCAAACTTCTACTAATAAATAACCTAGCCCATCGCAACTTTTCACCTTTTATAGAACAACCATAGGTGAGCCAATAGGCTAAATAAATAAATGGCACAGCTAAGGAAATCTCTAAAGTGAGGAGTGCCAATAGAAAGCAGAAATGAGATTTCCAAATTAGCTTGGGGCGATCAAAAGAATCTGTCAGATAAATCAATCCTCCCACAATCAATCCTAAAGAAAGTAAATAGTGTAAACACGCTTTCCATACTACAGGCTCTACAGCATATGGAGAAAGCATAAAACAGAAAACAACAAAGACATAAAATCCTTTGGTCAATCCTAGCTGAAAAGAATTGTTCATTTTCTTGAGCCAAATATAAATTAATGCTCCATTGATCCCGTGTAAAAAAGACATTACTAAATACCAGCCAAAAAAGCTTTTGCCAACCAATTTAAAAACCGAAAAATTTACCAAATGAAAAAACTGATGTAAGCCCGGATAATCAAAGCAGTCAATTATATCCGCCCAAGATCCTCTCTCATATTTGTACAACCATGACAGAAAATCAGTCACATAACCATACTTATAGGTTGGAAAAAAAACTGCCAAACTTAGCAAAGGGAAAAACCACCAAATATGTTTTTCGAACTTGAAATCCATTTTAGCTTTCCAAAACATCCATGATGATCACAACACCATTGTACTCAATAATTCCTTTTTTCTTTTTTGTAGATTCTACTTCTATACCGCCCCATTTATGACCGCAAGCATTGTGCAAAACACTTCCATTTAAAACCAACCTACCTCCAGGGCGAACGACTATTTTGGCACTCTCTGCCATCGACAATCGACAATTAATACTCAAGGAGGCACCATCTTCGATGATCAAATCTTTATTGAGATCTTTTGACCCATCCCATTCGATATCTCGATTTATTGATATTTTTTTTGTCTCATCATAAACACACCAATCTTCACGAACCAATTTTCTTTGGCGAGAGTTGATGTCCCCAATTACTTGATGCACCTTTCCAATTTGGCATGGAGTCAATGCCATTTGACTATGATTGTAATCCATTAAATTATTGGATATGACTCCATCACAAGGTGCCTTTCCAGTATTGCTGTAACAATTTTTGTGTTTGGGCGTATCCTCACAACCATCATTGCTAATCCAACTATGTCGCAGACTCATCACATGTCCTATTTCATGATTGAGGACAGTGCCATAATTCCAAGAACGATCAGGCTTGTTCCACTCGGATCCAATTTTTATATCGGTGCCCAACGCAATCCCAGAAGTGGTCTGTTTATATTTTTTAGACGCGATGCTATCAGGATGATGTGTGATTAAAAATACATTCAAGACCGTTTCTGAATCAACAGCGTATTTTTTGATTACGTCACGTTTATAGTTGTTTTTATTTCGACCCTTATTTAAAAAGTAAAAAAGCTCCTCGTCATAATGCCAATATAAACCATCATCGCCTTCTACTCCTTCCTGACCTACTACAACGTACTGATATTGAGGAACCAGTTGGGGCGTTTCATTGCCTTCTGGCAAATTCATTTTAAAATTCTTCCGAATTCTTTCATTGGCGTTATCCACCCATCTTCGAACAAAATTTTTGGCTCGATCAGAATCTTCTACAAAGTTTAGATCTCGTTCTGGACGATCCATAAAGTGAAAATTCAATCGAATGTATCGCACATCAAAGAAATCTAAATCCTCTTCATACGGAGCGTAAGCCAAAGGGTCTTTACAATAGGGATATTCGATTTGCTCTGACCTTGTTTCAACTTTTCCTGTGAGATCTTGGGTTGTTCTTATCACATTCGTGGAAAGGCGATCCCCCCCTTTACAAGTGATAAAGAAGAAAGAAGAAATTAAAAGTGTAAATCTGATTAGGTATTTAATGCGCCACATACACTTAAGACTTGACCTGAAACATAAGTAGACATATCTGAAGCAAGAAATACACACGCATTGGCAACATCATCTCCATTTCCTAACCTTTTCAATGGGATATTTGCGATATAGTTCTCTATCACTTTCTCATCCAATTCATCTGTCATTTCTGTCTGGATAAACCCCGGAGCGATTGCATTACAACGAATACCTCTCGATCCTACCTCTTTAGCTATGGATTTGGTAAAACCTATAATTCCCGCTTTACTTGCTGCATAGTTGGCCTGTCCAGCATTGCCGAAAACACCGACTACTGAACTCATATTTATGATAGAGCCTGCTCTGTTTTTAAGCATAGGACGCAAAGCATTCTTAGTGAGGTTAAAAACAGATTTTAAATTTACTTCAATGACTTTATCCCATTGCTCTTCGGACATCCTTAGCATTAAGGTATCTGCAGTTATTCCAGCATTGTTTATTAGCACATCTATTTGACCAAAGTCGTTTAAAAATTCTTCTACCAAATTTGCAGAATCTTCGAAGGAACTTGCATCTGACTTATATGCTTTAATCGTTGTGATTCCTTTTAATTTTTCTACCAATTGATCAGCCTGAGTAACTGAAGATCTGTAGGTAAATCCAATGTTCGCGCCTTCACTAGCAAATTTTTCGACGATGGCTGTACCAATACCTCTAGAACCACCAGTAATCAGTACAGATGTATCTTTTAATAAGTTCATAATTAAATACAATAGATTTGTATTGTAAAACTAATCTATTCGATGCCTTTTACGTTAAGAATATAACACTAAGTCTAAAATACGATGACTAAAAATCCAGATTTCTCTCCAGGCGTATTAAGCATGCTTCCTCTTTTTTATGTTGGTTGGTCTGATAGCGTACTCAGTCCATCAGAAATTAAGTTGATTCACAAAAAACTCAGCGCATTTGATTTTCTAACCGATGCCGATAAAGATTATTTAATTCAATATACAGATCCCAAAAATCCTCCATCAAAGGAAACTTTTAAGTCTTGGGTCACCACTCTAAAAGAAAATGCCAATCGATTAAATAATGTAGAAAAAAAATCTTTGGCAGATATTGGATTAGAAATTGCCAAAAGTTCTACCTCATATAAAAACAACGAACTTTTTAATTTACCGCGCACAAAAGATGCGTTATACGAAATAGAATCGGCATTAGGTGTCAACGGCAACGGAAGTCTAAATCTATTGCTCGGAAAATTAGATAATAAGCAATCAGATCTTGAAAGTTTTTCATTTGATCCAAAAAGCTTACAAAATACTCTTGATGGTGATCAAGCAGAGGTAATAAACAGAGTGCGCAAACTAATAAGAGATCCTTTTTTTAAGTTCGAACATATTGCAGATAAAGAACAATACCGACAAACCACATTGGCGCAACTAAAAGAACTCGCAAAACAAGGTTTTGGAGCTTATGCCTTTCCGAGTGAATTTGGCGGACTCGATAAAATTAGAGAATCGATTTCTGTATTCGAAACCTTAGCCTATAATGACAACAGTCTTACGATTAAATATGGTGTTCAGTTTGGACTCTTCGGAGGAGCAGTCTATGGTCTTGGCACAAAAAGGCATCATGAACTTTACATAGATCCATTGACCAAAGGAGAGTTATTGGGTTGTTTTGCCATGACAGAAACTGGACATGGGTCAAATGTAAAAGGATTACAATCAACAGCTCACTATAACCATGAAAACAAAACCATTACGATAAATACACCTACTCATGAAGATGGAAAAGAATACATCGGCAACGCTTTGCATAGCCAAATGGCTGCTGTATTTGCACAGTTGATAGTCAATGGTGAAAATCATGGCGTTCATTGCATATTGGTTCCAATAAGAGATAAGGATAACAATCTACTTGAAGGTGTAAAAGCTGAAGACAATGGCTACAAGATGGGACTTAATGGCGTGGACAATGGGAGGCTCTGGTTTGACAATGTCGAAGTACCTCTTAAAAACCTATTAAACAAGTACGGAGATATTTCAGATGATGGTGAGTATATGAGTCCTATAGAAAATCCCAATAAAAGGTTTTTCACCATGCTTGGTGCTTTGGTTGCCGGAAGGGTTTCTGTGGGGTTGGCGGGTGTAAGCTGCAGTAAAACTGCTTTGGCGATTGCAATCAAGTATGGATTGAAGAGAAAACAATTTAATGGCAATAGTAAAGAGGAGGAAGTCACAATCATGGACTACCCTAGTCATCAACATAGGTTGATTCCTTTGTTGTCAAAAACCTATGCTTATCATTTTGCTTTGCGTGCATTGGCGGATAGGTATGCTCAAGCAGATGAGAAGGATATGAGAAAAATCGAAACTGATGCGGCTGGTTTAAAAGCAATGGCAACATGGCACAATACAAGAACCATCCAAGAATGCCGAGAGGCTTGTGGTGGTAAAGGATATTTAGCAGAAAATCGATTTACCAATTTAAAATCTGATTCCGACATATTTACCACATTCGAAGGAGACAACACGGTATTGATGCAACTGGTGGCCAAAGGCGTGCTTACCGAATTTAAGCAGAGCTTCCACAATGAAGGAGCCATGGCGATACTCAGATTTCTTGGTGACAAAATGAGTAATACCATTGCTGAATTTAATCCCGTAACCACTCGAAACACAAGTTTTGACCATTTGACAGATAGAGCCTTTCATAGAGAAGCTTTTCGATATAGATATCGTAAACTTTTACTGACGCTTAGTGGTCGCATGAATGATTATTTGAAAAAGCGCATTACACCGTTTGATGCTTTTCTCAAATGTCAAATGCATATGCTCGAATTGGCGAAAGCCTATACAGATCGATATGTTTTGTATGAGTTTAGACAGGCAATCGAAAAATGCAATGACGAAAAAAACTCTAAGATCCTAAATAAAATCTGTGATCTATATTGCTTAACGGTAATCAATGAAAACAAAGCTTGGTTTTTGGAAAACGACTATATGGAGGGAAGTAAAACCAAGGCAATTAGAAGGGTGATTTCGAAACTTTGCCAAGAATTAAGAGTAGATGTTTTGGGATTGGTAGAAGCATGGGGAATCCCGAATGAGGTTATCGCAGCACCGATCGCATTAGATGATTAATTGAATAAATTAAGTAATGCTTTTACTAAGAATCACGCTGCTTTTTTTGGTTGTTCTTTTGGGTTATTCCAATCCTATACAAGCACAAAAATTGAGTCATGAAATTTATAGTGTTTTCGGTAAATCAATAAAACAAGAATCTTTAATTGAAACTCAAAATTTGGCTGATATAAATCCAGGATATCCCAATTCTTGGATAAAGCAAGAGGACTACATTAGGGTTGAATTAAAAATCTCTGGAAATGAGAAAAGTGATTCTGCATTTGGAACTTCTGCAGATCTAAACAAAAATCAAAAATTTTTAATCTCAAATGCAGTGGTTGGGGACACCATTAAAATGATGGTTAGCTATAAAAATATAAATGTCGTCACTCAAAAAACTGACACTTTGAACCTAAACTATCGAGTAAAGGTTTTGCCTTTTAAAGAAGCAGAATTTGAAGGTGGATTTGAATACTTAAAAGAAAATTATTTGCAGAATACCATTTCTCAAATTACAGATGACCATTTAAATACTTTTGGCAATGCAATCATGAGATTTACAATTGGAGTGGAAGGATCCGTTGAAAATATACGAATGATCCAATCTGCAAATCACCTCAAGTTTAACGCATCACTGATCGATGCATTGCACACTATGCCTAAATGGATTCCTGCTCAAAATAAAAATGGAATCAAAGTAAAGCAGGAGTTCGAATGGCACATTGGAAATATGGTGGGATGTTGAGTAGTATTTCATTCGCGAATGCGAAAAGAAAATCGTCATTCTCAAAAACCACACTCCCAATCTTTATGCTTTTCTTTTTTCTAATTGGTTCGACCAATCTCAAAGGGCAAGCTAACAATGAAGGACTCAACTTGAGGCTGGCCTTTGTAGCTGATATCGGATCGCAATTTAGACGTGCTGGTGTACTCGTACAATCAAACTTTGTGCTTAAAAGTTTTGAAGGAATATTTGCTTTTCAATTAAAAACTGGCAAAGGTTACGGTCCACAAAAGGGCTTTGAAAGAACCATGCACTTGGGATTTAATTTCTTTCATGGCGCTTCAAAAGAAAACATCAAATTCAACTCCATCTATCAGCCTTTTCATTTTTCGATAAGAAGTGATCATCGAATTAGATACGGATATATTTATAATTACTACTGGGACAAATCAAACACTTCACAAGGTACCGGAACAATAAACATCAAAATTGGCGCAATACATTTAGTATCGGAAAATGATCTATTAGGCAACACCTCTGGAAAAGATCAATTTCGAACAGGAGCGATTGGAATATATATGTTGCAAAACAATTTATCCTTCGGTCTCAAAACTGTCTTGTGGACCGGTCAAACTCGGTGCACAAATATGAAAAGAGTAAAGGACGAAAATTTTCGTTCGAGGTATGGTTATAAAGATATTTCTGATTGTGCCTACGCTAACTATTCTCATGGAATATTGAGTTTTGAGGGAGCTTATATGCTCTCTGATTACATAGCTCCATCTCTTTCACTAGGTAGAGACGACGAACGAATCCGAAATGAAGTTCAAAACAAAATCATCCACGATTTAAAATTCATACCTCAAAAATTAAACGGAGCAGAAAATCCTCATATCCCGATGCTGGATACTGAAGGAAAACTCTACTTGTACAAAGAAGGACAAGAAATCGAAAAAGGAAAATGGCTGGTGCAATTGGGCTTTAATTACGGCCTATTCTATTGATCCAGTTAGTCTTTAGGAATCAAAAAATTACCCCATACCCAACCTTCTAGGTCAGCGTAATTTATTTTGCACCACTGCCCTTGTCTTCCATTGAGTACAAATTTTTGTGTGTCGTAATATTGAATTTCAACTGCAGCACCATTAGGAATTTTAAAAACAATTTCTGAGACCAAAGAAGGTTTGCTTCTCATGTTTAGAGTAGGACTATCTACATCTACAATGGCGATGCCATATGTCGAAGATTCCAATTCATCTATTTGACCTTGTAGAGATAGTATAATCGAATCCTTTTGCTTTATTAAGAATTTATAATCATCCGAACTCATGTAACGATTGATCGTATCTCCTTGCAAGCTCGCCAAACCAGATTTTATTAAAGTAGCAGGATCCTTTTTCTTAATCATCGATAAGATCAACCATAGACAAGCGAGCCCAAACACCCCATATGAGAGGTATTGCAAAATGGGTAAATCCTGATTGCGTCTTCTTCGTCTTCGACGATCCATCGATAAAAAAATTTATTTAAGGCTTCTGGTTATACCTTTGCCAATTCTCCTTTAAGATAGTTAATCACATCTATTTCTACAGCGTCCACTCCTCTCAACTCTGACAAATACCAGCTTATCCAATCTCCTAAATGAACAAAATATATAGACTTCTCAACCAACGAGTTTCCTTTCGAATAAACCTCCATGATGTTGCTGGTGTATTTAGAGATGATGTCCTTATTGATATCGATTCTCACTGCATTTCGTTTAAAGTCATCTTCGTTTCTAAAATATAAGACTGCGAAATCTTCATTTTTAATGCCCCAGCCTAAAACTTCATTGTGATTCATTTCAGGTATAATATGATGCCAGCATAACATTTTGGCATTTTCATTTATTTGTTGCCTCAATCTAAGAGCTACAGCACCCATTCGATTAGTGGTATAAATGATAGGCATCTTATGGATGAAGAAATTAGCCACTTTCTTGGCTTCAGCTTTTATATCATCCATGTTGAATTTGATCAAATCAACACTCTTCTTAATTTGTCCGATACTTGATTCTGAAATCAATCCCAATTTATTGAGCACAAATAGCTGTTGCGTCAAAGAGTATCCGAGACATGCTCTAGGAGAAGGCCAATCATCAGGTAATTTTATATGATCATAGCCATTTTCTTTGGCTTCGGCGATTAGCTTTCCACCGGAAGACAGACAAACTATTTTGGCGCCAGTACCTTTAATTATTTCAAAAGCGTGCAAAGTTTCTTCAGTATTTCCAGAGTAAGATGACACGATACATAGCGTATTGCTGTCTACCCATGCGGGAATGTCATATCCTTTTCCGACCACAAAAGGTACCTTACATTCATCTTTGACAAACTCCTGAACAAAATTTCCTCCAATTCCAGATCCACCTAAACCTGCTACATAAACTTTGTTAATCTCTCGATCATGTTTATTTATAGTTGAATTATTTCCTATTTCCAATGCTTCTAACAATTGAGCTGGAAACCGCTCGATCAATTGATCCATCATATGCTTTGTATTTTAGATATGTAAAGTTAAAGAGTCAATGTTATTTCAACATGAATTCTAGTGAAAATGACAGAAAAGCACGATTTAGGACGTAAAGGAGAAGATTTTGCGGTCAATTATCTGATAAAAAGGGGTTTTACCATACTCGAAAGAAACTGGCGATTTTCTAAGGCAGAAATAGACATCATTTGTAAAAAAGAAGAAATCCTAGTTTTTGTAGAAGTTAAAACCAAAAGCTATACTTATTTTGGACAACCAGAAGAATCTGTTGATCTCAAAAAAGAAACCCTCATTATTGATGCCGCCAATCGATACATGGAAAAGGTCCACCACGATTGGGAAATTCGATTTGATATCATTACTTTGATCCTACAAAAGGATAACTCCTTTAAAATCAAGCATTTTGAGGATGCATTTTTTGGATAAAGATTTGTCAATTTGTATAAGATTTTCCATTGTATATAAACAATAATAGCCTATCTTTGCACTCCTTTTAAATGAATTAAGATGAAAAACGATATACATCCTGACAATTATCGACTAGTAGTGTTTAAAGACATCTCTATCGATGAGTCTTTCCTGACTAAATCTTGTGCACCAAGCAAAGAAACGATTAAGTGGGAAGATGGTAACGAATATCCATTGGTTAAACTTGAGATATCCAACAGATCTCATCCGTTCTTCACTGGTAAAATGAAATTTGTTGATACTGCTGGTAGAATTGATAAGTTTAATAAGAAATTTGCCAAGTTTGGTAAGAAGACTCAAGCGATGGGTGGGATTAATCCAGATGATAATGAAGAAGCTAAAGCTGAAGATACACCAGCTGAAAACTAATCTTCTTAAAACGAAAAATTATAGCCCTCGCGATGAAAGTCGGGAGGGCTTTTTTGTATCTTTCTATTGATGAGGAATCTTGTACTTTTTGATGATGATTTAAGGACCAACCTTCTACCTTTAAGTTATACACGACCTTGTTGTGATCTGCGTGTAGGTATTTTAACCATCCGTGAAAAATGGGAAAAATATTTACAACTAGAAAGTTCGACGATTACCCTTCCCTACCTTCAAAATAAATTTCCTTTAAATAAGGAAAAAGAAAATCTTTTCATTAATTCACGATTACTTCCAAACGATCAAATTCTGGACGCTATTGAAGGATTAAAATTTGGTCAAGCACTTTCTAAAAATGGAGTGATCCTAGCAGCATTCGCCGAAAGGCATGATGAAATAAAATCCAGAGAAGTAGATTTTAACTGCTCGCTAATTGATAATTGTACAGATATTTTTTCTAAAAATGCAGAAGAACTCCAAGCGGATTTTGATCTCATTACAAAAGGGAGAACATCACTAGCTATTGACCCAAGCAACACAGTAAAAGGTCAAGAAAGTATATTTCTAGAAGAAGGTGCAAAAGTTTCATGTTCGATTTTAAATGCAGAATCAGGACCGATATACATCGGAAAAAATGCAGAAATCATGGAAGGTTGTGTCGTACGAGGCGGATTGGCCATGAATGAAAATAGTGTTTTAAAATTAGGTGCTAAGATTTATGGAGCAACTACTCTAGGACCATTTTGCAAAGTGGGAGGAGAAGTCAATAATTCTGTGCTTACTGGTTACAGTAGTAAGGCACATGATGGATTTCTCGGCAATTCAGTATTAGGCGAATGGTGCAACTTGGGTGCAGATACCAACAATTCCAATCTAAAAAACAATTATGCCGAGGTAAAACTTTGGAATTATCAATCCCAAAGTTTTAAAAAGACCGGCTTACAGTTTTGTGGGCTCATTATGGGAGATCATTCTAAAAGCGGTATCAATACCATGTTTAACACAGGTACAGTGGTAGGCGTTTCAGCCAATATTTTTGGTGGCGGTTTTCCACGAAATTTTATTCCTTCTTTTAGTTGGGGTGGATCAGCAGGGTTTACTACTTACAAAATGAATAAAGTAAAGGAGGTGGCTACTAAAGTTATGGCTCGAAGATCAAAAGAATTTGATGAAAATGAGGCCAATATATTAAATGAAGTTTTTGAGCAATCTGCACAATACAGATCGTGGGAAAAAACTTAAAAATTTCGATCTGGAAAAAGGTATTTAGCTATTTTAAAGATGTCCATATCGAATCCAGATCTTCTAAATTTAATTCAGAAATCCAATTGCTTCTTGTTAAAGGAAGATTCCAACTTTGCTGCGGTTCTGCCATCTATTCTTTTGATGATCTTTATGATAATTTTGGATTTAGCTTTGATCAGCTAAATCTGAACAAACTCAACATTGAAGAGGTCCTAATCCTCGGAATGGGATTGGCAAGTATCCCATATATTCTTGAAAGATTACAAGATCAATATTATAATTACACAGCGATAGAAATAGATGAAGAAATAATTTCTCTAGCCAATGATTATGCGCTGCCTAGATTGCAATCTTCAATGAATATTATTTGCGGTGATGCAGAAAGATTCGTTTTTATCACAGAACAAAAATTTGATCTCATCACTATGGATGTTTTTGAAGAACAGAACGTTCCTCAACAAATGAAAAAGGCAGAATTTATTGGACGATTAAAAGAACTTCTAAATCCAACAGGTGTTGTTTTAATGAATATGATGGCAGCGGATAAAGAAAGTAAAGAAAAATCGCAATCATTTTTTGACAATGTTTTTCTAAATGTTTTTCCTGATGCTACAATTCTCAAAATAAAAGGGAATTATATGATGCTCAGTGATAAAACTACTTTGAAACATTAGGTTATTTTTGGCAAAAATTTAGAATTCGATGTTTACAATTAATATATACGTAAAACTTGCTTTGATCGCATTATGCCTTATTGGTGGAACTGTTTTGGCATTTGCTTTCGGTTTCTGGTATGCATTTCCAATTTTAATAGCAGGGATAGTTTTATTGGCAAGCTATATTCTTTTGGGTACTGTAAATTCTACCGCTCAATTGGTTCAAGAACAAGACTTTGAAGGCGCCGAAAAAAGATTGAATTTGACGCTTAGTCCTAAATACCTGTATGTCACCAACCGTGCGATGTATTACATAATGCAAGGTACTTTAGCAATGAACCGAAAGGACAATAAAATAGCTGAAGGTCATTTTCAGACTGCTTTAGATTTAGATCTTCCGACTGACAATGAGCGCGCAATGGTACTTCTACAATTGGCAAACATTAGTGCCACAAAAGGCAATTGGACTGCAACTAAAAAATACTTTAGAGATGCGCAAAAACTCAATGTAACCGAGTCCCAAATTAAAACCCAAATGGATATGATGGGTCAGGCCTTGAAACAAAGTGGTCAACAAAAGGTAGCTAGTACAATGGCAGGAAAACGTAATCGAGGTATGATGATGAGACCTGGTGGCAAAAGAAGAAGACCTAAGGGGAGGTAGAATGAAGGTGTAAGGTGTATGGTTTATGGTTTATGGTTCATGGTTCATAGTAGGGGAAAATAATTGGTGATCGAATTTGGTATTTGGTATTTGGTATTTGGTATTTGGTATTTGGTAAAAAGTAATTTTTGAATTATCCATAAATAAAATGACGCAATACATAATCAGTTTCCTATTGCTTGGTTCTTTTTTAACCTGTTCTAATCAACAAAGCTTAATATCGCCTGATAATCATTTGGATGAGATAACAACTCAAAACCAAGATCTATCGCAATTTTCTAAAGCATATTTTGCCAGTGGATGTTTTTGGTGTGTAGAAGCAATTTACGAATCTGTGGAAGGCGTAGCCGAAGTAGTTTCTGGATACGCGGAAGGCATAGAAAGCAATGCTAAATACAATTTGGTTGCCAGTGGAAAAACCAAACATGTTGAAGCAGTAGTAGTTTATTATGATGCATCCGTGGTTTCTTATCAAACATTGGTAGCGGTATTTTTTGGTTCAGGAGATCCGACAACTTTAAACCGCCAAGGACCTGACGCAGGTTATCAATATCGTTCAGCTATCTATTACCAAAATGATGAAGAAAAGAAAATTGCGGAGGAATTTAGACATCAGCTGGAGGAAGAAAAAGTTTTTGACGCTCCAATAGTTACAGATATAACATCGTACACTACTTTTTTCCCTGCCGAAGATTACCATCAAGATTTTGAAAGAAGAAATCCAAATCAAGGTTATGTAAAAGCGGTTTCGATTCCACGATTAAAGCGTTTTCAAAAGGCTTTTCCAGAGTTATTGAAGAAATAATAAAAATCAATCACCTTTACCTGTCTAATCAAATACTCTCCTTTCTGAAAAGATTTTTTCTCAAACTGATCCAAAACCATCATTAACTCATCCTGCTTAAAGTTTTGTGGTTTAAATATTTGCTCTAAAAATTCTCTTCCTTGACTAGACACTAAATGGTGATTTATTAATTCAGACGATGCACCGAATCTAAGAACTTTTTTCCTTATCTAAACTGATGACTATAATCATTCCGACGCTTAATATCTGCTTACTTGCGAATTCTAGATTGTCAATTCGTCTAAATACAAAGCATCTAAAATTTGAAGAAAAGAAAAACATGAAACAACTAATCATTTTTACGCTGCTCTTTTTGACTCAATCGGCATTGACACAAACTTATGGAGACACCTTACATGTTATGGCTTACAATGGTGTCAATCTTCGCACCCAACCACACACTTCATCAAAAATAGTTGATGCCATTCCTTTTGGAACTTCACTTATGTTTTGTGAAGATTCTTTTGACGATCGTTTCGAAGGTCGCAACGGAAAATGGATCGAAGTAGAATACAATCAAATTAGTTGTTTTGTGTTTGATGGTTTTTTAACAGACAAAAAACCACCTCGTTCAAGAAGACTAAATTTAAATCAGCTTCGTAATTATATTGAGAAGACCTATGGTCAAACGCAGACACATCAAGTTGCTGAAAAGTCGATGTCCCTAGGTGATAAGGCAAATGAAACCATTTTCCACTTTAGCACTGGATTAAAAGTGAGTCATAAAATCACAAAAAACCAAGCGTCATGGAAATACACCTTCCAAAGATTGAGATCAAGAGAATTGATGAATTTACTTGATCTAGCCTATAGCAATTACAACAAAGACAATAATACGCTCATTCATTATTTTGAAAACGACAAATTTTGGAAAAACAGTGACCCCAATGATATATGTCCAGTGGCTTTTAGTTTCCAACTAACAGAATCCATAAGAATAGCGTATGACTATTCTCGTAAAAGAAGTGACGAAGCACCTCTTCCAAAAATTTACATAATGGAACAAGTAGAAAATTAAGAATTGAACTAAAGTTGGATCATAATCAATAAACCAGTATTTTACCAATATGAAATTTAGCTGGTTGATTGTAATTGGACTCTTTGTTATAGCAACTTTTATTGTCCACTTGATAACTAATAAAATTTACAAAAAAGAGGTTAACGAAAAAATGCGCAAACAAGGCGCCTCTCTTTTATCCTATTGGCAAACTGTCATTTACATGGGAGCAGGAATTACAGGCGTGTGTGTCTTGTTTTTAAAATGGACCGACGTTTTGAGTTTCTAAAAAATTTCACAAATTGATCACCGTCCGACTATCTCTTTGCGTTTTCGCATTCGCGAATGCGAAAAGCTACTCCTCAAAAGGTTTAAACCAAAAATTATCGAAATTACCATCATAGGCAAAAATGCAATGTGCCACCGTTGTGGAATAAAATTCCAAGCCATTAAGGCAAAGACATTTAAACCAATTAAAACCATCGGGACCCAGCGCAACTGTGGTTTTTTTCTGATCGATTTATATTTCAACAGAGCAAATAAATACAGAGGCGAAATCCAGATTAAATTCCAATTTTCTTTGGTTGCCAAATGATCCGTAAAGAACCAAAGGAAAACAATGATCAAACTTATTATCGACATTAAGAGAAACCATAAAAAGCCACTGATATTTAATAAGCGATTGCTCATCTTATTATTAATTAAAAACCATAATGAAATCAGAAACAAAATTCCAAATATGATTTTGGTTGGTGTAATAAATGGAACTTCCCATCTTTCTGAATGGGCATCTCTAAATTCTAATATCGTGCGCTTATTTTTTACCAGCGGTCGTCCTTCAATTTTAGTTTGATCAAAAATATCCATTAAATAGGACGGCAAAAACATCTGGTTTTTATAATCTGCAAAATCATCCGCAACAGCACCTATAACCAAATCGATCCCAAAGTCTGACCAAACCAAAGGAACCAATTTTTCGTCCAATAAATCACGGTAGGTTTTGCATGATCTCTCTCCTACTTTACATTTTACTTTTGAACTTGGCCATTCGACCGAATATTTTGAAGAAAAGATATCACGAATTCGAGTAGAACAGTTGTCCCAAAAAAAGTCATACTTGTAGTATCTGTTTTCTTTTTTGATATTGTTTTCTAAAAAAGCAATGGCCTTGTAAGTTTGGATACTATCTAAATCGAGTATTTGTTCAAACACATCTCTCTTAAAATAATTATACTCTGCAATGAATCGATCATATTGCGTTACATTGACATAGTACAGTAATTTGCCTCTGCAAAAATTGAGGTAAAAATTAGGCTGATTAAAATTATATGTTCCATATCCATAGACCACATCGTAATCGGTGGGAAGATGCTGTACCCTAATCGCACTGTGACCAAAAGTGTTTTGTAATTCATCTCCTGAACCACAGGTCAATAAAGAAATGACAGGTTTTTGGCTGTGCAGCAGCATCGAACTCAAGCACAAAAGGATAAATAGAAATATAGATTTTTTTAAAACTGGCATTTACTCTTTAAGCCGATTGTTACCTAGGGCTGTAATTAAAACGAAAAGATACTCAACAAGATTGGTCGAATTGGAGAATTCTTTATCTAATGGTCATGCCGTTTGGCCATCCCTCGTCTGGAGATACAAAACTCAAAGATCCATTTTCGCCCTCAGCCATCAAGATCATGCCCTGAGATTCAACACCTCTAATCTTCCGAGGCTCAAGATTGGCGAGTAAAGAAACCTTTTTTCCAACTACCTCATCAACTGAGTAATGTTCTGCGATTCCCGAAACCACTGTCCTTTTTTCAAAACCAAGATCCAGTTGTAGTTCTAATAATTTGTCCGCCTTCTCTACTTTTTTAGCCTCAATGATCGTCGCAGTTCTTATTTCCATTTTCATGAAATCATCAAAGCTGATATTATCTTTTAAAGCTGGTTTTGTGGTATCTTCTTCAACTGTCATAGCTCCTAATTTTGCTACTTGCTTTGCAATTATCTCATCCTCTATTCTAGAGAATATATGATCCGGTTTGGCAATTTGATGATTGATTGGAATGAGTAAATTACCCTCTGCCAATTCATCCATCATTTTCACCAACTCACCTTTTTCTTTTACAGAATCTAAATTTAATAGTGCGAGGATTTTATCCGAAGTTCCTGGTAAGAAAGGTCGGATCGCTGTCCCCAATGCTGCAAGGTATTGCAAGCTCAAATTCATTACTACTTTGACCAATTCTTCATCATCCTTGATCGCTTTCCATGGCTCGTTGAATTGTAAAATTTGATTTCCATTACTCGAAATTTCCATTAGAATGTTTAATGCAGATCGGAAATCATACTTTCGTAAATAGTCACAGTAAATATGCAATTTGTCGAAAAGACCAAGCAGCTCTGAATCATGATAGCTGGTTTCCATTTCACCAAGAGCACCAACTAAATCTCTGTTTTCATCAAAGTCAGGTACCCTACCTTCGTAATATTTGTTGGTTAAGACCACTACCCGATTTACGTAATTGGCAAGGTTATTAACCAATTCGTTATTGTTATATTCTTGAAAGGCCTTCCAAGTAAACTCGCTGTCTTTAATTTCCGGCATATTTTTGACCATTGCGTATCTCAACACATCAATGTGATCCGGCATATCTTCTACAAACTCATGTACCCAAACAGCCCAATTTCGAGAGGTCGATATTTTTTGACCTTCTAAGTTTAAAAATTGATTGGCAGGTACATTATAAGGAAGATTATACTCCCCATGCGCTTTTAATATGGAAGGGAAAATCAAGCAATGGAAAACAATATTGTCCTTACCGATAAAATGAATTACTGCGGAATCATCATCCTTCCAATAGTCTTCCCAATTTTTTCCATTTGCCGCAGCCCATTCTTTGGTAGCACTGATATAACCGATCGGTGCATCTAGCCAAACATATAACTTTTTACCTTCTGCTCCTTCAATCTCTTTTGGAACATCAACACCCCAACTTAGATCTCTGGTCATAGCCCTTGGATGTAAACCTCCATCTATCCAAGACTTGCATTGTCCAAGAACATGGTTTTTCCAATCTGAAGGATCATGTAATTCTTTACCATCAAGCTTTCCATTTTCGATCCATTCTTTTAACCAAGATTCGTACTTGTTTAAAGGAAGATACCAATGTCTGGTTTTTTTAAGTGTGGGGGTATTTCCAGTTATCGTAGAAACAGGGTTTATTAAATCGGTTGGACTGAGAGCAGAACCACAGTTTTCGCATTGATCACCATAAGCTGCATCATGGCTACATTTAGGACAGGTTCCTTTGATGTAACGGTCTGCTAAAAATTGTTGTGCTTCTTGGTCAAAATATTGCTCAGATTCTTTTTCTTCAAACTCTCCATTTTCATAAAGTGTTTTAAAAAAATCTTGCGAGGTTTGGTGGTGAATTTCCGCTGACGTTCGGTGATATATGTCAAAAGAGATTCCTGCTTTTTCGAAGGTAGTTTTAAATAGGTCATGGTATTTGTCTACGATTTCTTGGGGACTGACTCCTTCTTTCGCAGCTCGAATGGTTATCGCGGCTCCATGTTCATCCGACCCACAAATAAACGCCACCTCCTTATCCATGAGCCGTAGAAAACGAACATAAATATCTGCGGAAAGATACGCGCCAGCAAGGTGCCCTATATGTAAAGGACCATTGGCATAGGGTAAAGCGGATGTAACAAGATATCTTTTAAAGTAGCGCACTTATTTTGACCTTAAAAAACGCATTAAAAAAAATAATATACGAAGATAGTTAATATCATCGGTTTTTATCCATTTAATTGAATTTCTTATTCTTTATAAATGGGGGTAAACAATATCTTAGACATTATAAGTTTGGAAAGTATTAAATCCATGAAAACGATAAGAACAACTATTTTATTCATCCTATTTTTTGGTGTGATTTTCATCAATGTTAATCGATCCCAAACGGTCTTAAACGTACCACAACAATACGCAAGTATACAAAGTGCCTTGAATGCATCAACTGACTTCGATACGGTCAAAGTGAGTCCTGGTATTTATGAAGAAAACTTGTCATGGCCGATAGGCGTGGATCCTTTAGTTTTGCTAAGTTCGGATGGCCCAGTTAATACAACCATTAAAGGAAAGGATAGCTTGAATGTTATTCATATAGACAATTGGCCAAGTTCAAATGGGAATATCATCAGTAGTAATAGTTTAATAAAAGGTTTTACGATTACCCAAGAAAAAGAAGCTTTTGGGAGAGGTATCTATCTTAACAATGGCAACATGCATTTTGACGATCTAATTATTACCGATTGTAACAAAGGCGGGATGCGTTTATATAGATATGAAGGTGATATCGAAAACTGCCAAATTATCAATAACGAAACCTTAGACGGTAATGGAGCTGGTGTGGACCTTCGAATAAGTGGAAATGTAAATTTTACAAATTGTCAGATCGATGGAAATAAAATAAACTGGACTGGTGGCGGGGCTGGTATTTATGTGCAGGAACAAACCAATGGAGATTCAAATCAAGTTGTTTTAAGCTTCGAGTTATGTTCTATTTCGGATAATCGTATTGTCCCACCAATTTCGTCAGGAGCAGGATTAAAAGTTGAATTTTACGAGAGTGAAGACTTATTAAAAATCGATATTAAAAATTCTGTAATTGCCAAAAATCGAATTGGTTTTAATGCTGAAAGTGGAACTGGTTCTGGTGGAGGAATCGACATTTGGAATGCCTCTTTAAGATTAATTGATTCCCAAGTTGAATATAATGAAGCCGGAAAAGGATCAGGAATTGCTCTGGACATTAGCGAACCAAACAAACATCATCACTTTATCAAAAACAGCTTTATAAGTTTTAATTCATCCTTTTTTACCAATACCGCCGGTCCCGACGTGGCTCGAGGTTTGGCGATATATGCAAGGGATAGTGTCGGACTTTTAGAATTAGAAAATTGTGTTATTTCTAATAATCAATTGGGCACAGTCTTCGATTTGCAACATGTAGACCTAAAAATGACTCATTGTACGATGGCTAATAATGATGGTAAATTTAGATTGCAAAACGGTTCATTAGATGCTACTAATTCTATTTTTTGGCATCGAGAAGAAACTGAAAATGCTTTTTGGTTCAGCAACAGTATCAGTACCACTGAAGCATGTATTATTTCTCCTTCTCCCAATAATTGCGACTTTCGAGACACCATCTTGATGATCCCTGCACATCATTCTTTTGCCATAGAAAATGCAACCATACAAACAGATATCGAAAATGATATTTTCGGTAACCCTCGTCCATTACCAGCAAATACAACACCTGATATCGGTGCTTATGAGCTCGATCAATCGACTTCTTCTAATCAAGAAATCGATAAGGATTTAGATTTTATGCTGTATCCTAATCCAACTAATGGTATTTGTCAATTTTCAAAGTTGGTTGATCAAGTACAGGTCTTTGATTCTTTAGGCAAACCACTGCTATCTCAACAAAATTGCAGTTTTATCAACCTGGCTAATTTTCCCGTCGGACTTTATTTTATTAGACTTGCAAAGGGTAAATCATCAAGTACTCGATCAATTGTAAAAAATTAACACTTATTGTCCAATCAAAAAATTATTAACCCAGTAAGAGGTGGAATCGGCATTCGCCGAATGGCAAACCGTATCCATGGCATTGTGTAAAAGAAAATTATCGATTAGGAAAGATTGATTCATGCGATGCAATAAAATCTCAAGACTATCAGATTCTTCTTTTATCTCAATTTGCATCTCAGCTCTTCTCCAATTTTTAATTAAATCTTTGGAAGAGGCAATGTCAAAATGTTGTTCGCCAACCTTATTTCCCTTGTCATCAAACTGAGTTGCTTTCATCCATGGAAGTCCATACTTTTTTGCTGTGGCTAATACATAGATCGACGCATTAATTTTATTAGAACCAAAAACTTTAGTTTCCTTTAAACCTCCTTGACTAAAAAGTATTTCTACTTCACTTATATGCTTAGCGCCTGCACCTTCTAGTGATAGAGAAGATTCGTGGTTATTATATGCTTCAAAAAAATAAGATCCTGTACCAGCTTTGCATTTTGGTAGTTCCATCTGTTTTAAGTCACTTGGGTCTAAACGGTACAAGGCATATGACTTCTGATCCATTAACAATTCGGAAAGACCCATTAAATATTGCTCCCCTAAGGTCAACTTAGATTCTTTACCCAAGAGCAAAAGTATTGGTCTATGATCAAGCTTTTCGAGTAACTCCCTTTTGATCCATGGGTGAGAGGCCAATTGAATCGCTTGCCCGGCTTGAGTCAGTCCTATTCGCGAAAGCATGGCATTGATCATTGGTAGTCCAGTAGCCATAGATAATCTAGTAGCATTAAACTCTGTATTGTATGGAATCTTCAAATGAAATTTATCGTTCCATGCTTCCATTGTAGGTAAGGCATATAAGGCTTGAAATTGATGTACATCAATTTGATTAGCTTCTAAGTCATTATTAATTTTCTTTAATTCTTTCGGGCTGTAAAGATTTCCATATTGTTTAAACTTGATCACATTTTTTAAATAGTTATAGTCTTCAATACCCCAAACCATTAAGGAAATAATCACAATTATTTTCCAGCTTTTTTGCTTTTTTGCACCACCTTCCCAAATGTGATTTAATGCCACTATACTGATCACAGAAAAGCAATAAAAAAATGGCCATGCAAAGCGACCCGATGCCTTAAACATGGTAGCAGCTGGTATGGCTTCTGCCAATGGCTTTAGAGCCCCAGTCGCATAAATCAAAACAATTAAGGAAGAAATAAGCAATGGAGCAAGTGGACCATATTTCTTAAAAAATCTGAACGGACGATTTCTCAATTTTGAAACAATTAAAGAAATAAATAGTCCCAGAACCATTATAGTATTGACCAATCCTAGCGCACATGCATTTTCGATGTTTTTCTTAACTTCTCCAAATAGCCCACCTAATAAACTCGTAAACGGATAAAAAAGCCCTTTGAACCTAATTCGATTTGGATAATATCCCCATTGTATGGCAAGTCTATCCATCTCTGGGGAGGAGGTTTTCACCAAAACAAAAACCAACAAAAAAGGAATCAATACAAAAGGGAGCAAACCAAAAATCACTTTGTCTTTATGAACCCAATAATCACTCAAAATGTAGAAAGTCGATAGCCCGACCGCCAAAACAAGCAAGTAGATATTATTTAGTCCAAAGAAAATCAAAAGGCTTGATAGTAATAGACCGTACTTCCAATGTGGTTTGTAGTGATAAGAAACCAAGGAATACAGCGCCCCAGAAAAGATTATGGGATATGCCAATCCAAAATGACCTGCTCTGAGTCTAAAAAGTTGAGGAGACAAAAAAACCACCAGAAGTGCCCCTACAATCGAAATCCACGAGTTAACACCTAATTTTCTAAAGGTTTTATGCATAAAAACGGTGGCCAAAACGATGCACAAATAATGAAAAGAATGAGCAATACCAACCACATTATCACGTAAAAAATCATTGGATGAAAAAACGCTCAACAAGTAACTTATACTTGCTTGTGCATCCGTCATCAAAAGTGATTCGCCTATCGGGTAATTCATATTACTTAGCTGTAATCCCGATCCATACAAGCAATGATAGATCATGTTAAAGTAAATGATTGCTGCATCTCCTCCAAATGCGTATACATAATCGTTGGGACTGAAAAGTTTAGGTCCCAACATGATATAGAGCACCAAAATGGATAACAACGCAACAAGACCAGATGCTGAGCTAACTGACTTCAATTCTATTTTTTAATTTGCAAGCAATATTAAGCATAGCCTTTTAGATAATGAACATTCGCAACGCATTAAGTGAAGGACATAGTAAGGAGATAAGAGATCAAATCGTATTTTATGTTGGCCATGATCCTCAAAGAATGAAAGAACTGATGGATTGTTTCTTTGATAAAAACATTCAACTTAATCAAAGATCATCTTGGCCATTAGGAATTATAGGTCGGAGAAAACCTCAACTATTAGAACCGTACCACCAGCAACTCATGGATAATCTCGATCAACCTTTACATGATGCAGTTATCCGAAATACTGTGAGAATCTATGAAGATATTTTTATACCTGAATCGATCGAAGGTGAATTATGTAGCAAATCCCAAAATGGCCATTGCAATACGTTCTTTTTCTTTAAGAATTCTAGAGAAATTGGTAGAAAGATTTCCAGAACTTAAAAATGAAGTGTACGACCTCATTGAAGAGCATATCCCTATGGGATCTTCAGGTTTTAGAAATCGAGCTAAGAAGATCTTGAAACGACTAAATAAATTCACTTAAGATTTGAAAAAGGCTATCCACTTTGGCAGCTGATTAATACTGAGATAAGCATAATTTTCGTCAATAGCTCCAAAACTGTGATAATATTTAGCGATACCTTCCATGGAAGAACCCCCAAAATCAAAGACCTTAAACTTTTTTCTAAAAGATTGGATCGCTCTGTCATTCATGAAGGTATTGGCTCCATTATCTCGATTACTAAAATCTGAGGAGCAAACTAATTCTGTCACTCTTTCACCATGCATAACGAAAAAAGCTCCTGCAACCAACTTGTGTTGAGCATCATAGATCGTCAAGATTTTGCCTTTGTTGTTTTTCAAGCATGTGTTAATAAGCTTTTGGAGATTGGCGTAATCCTGATCTTTCACATTTTGCAACCGTACACCTACATTGTTTTTAAACAAATCTATGAGAATGTTTGCTTTATCGGACCAAAGCTCATAAAGTCCGAATTCTTTAGCCTTATTTAGTTCTCTTTTTCGATTGCGATTGTAAGCTTTTTTAATCAACTCGTAATCCTGGTTCAGCTCGATTATTTGGAGCCTTTTAATTTTTACATTCCCCGAATGGGATAAAAAATTATTGAATGGATTCGTCCTCAACTCAATCTTTTTATGATGCTTTATTAAGAAATCAACAAAATCATCTTCGACGACTTGATCCTTGGAATAGATACCCAGATGAATATGCCACAGAGGTGGAAAAGCATAGCTAACAAAATATTTTTTTCGAAAAGGTATCGGCATCACAGCCAAGTAATCGCCTAAAACTAATACGTCCCAATTGTGAACAATACAATCTAAATACCAAGAATATCCGTAAATATTGGTTTGGATTGACTGTTCAATGCAATCGTCATATTTCTTAATATCTAACTGATCTCTTTTAACGTATCTAAGCATATACGATCAATAAAGAATAAATATGAGACAATTATGTTGATAGCAAAAATTACAAGCCTAAGGAAGCTTAGGACTTTCGAAGCAAGTTATATTTTGTTCCAATTTAAGATCAGGCATAGGAGATGTTTGTGCTTCCAAGTTTAAAAAACTTAGAAGTACGATGGTCATTAATAAAAGAATGACTTTAATCAGCTTATGGCTTTCTCCTCTCAAATTATTTGGCGACGATTATTGGCAATGAATGAACACTTCCTGAAGCTTCGATCACGAGATTGTATTGACCGTTTTTAAGGTTTATCGGCAATTGTTTATGTTTCAAACCAGGTTCAAAAGAATGCGAATAAGTATTTAATAAACTTCCATTCATGTCGAACAGGCTCAGTTTTGTATCCATTTTTTTGTCAATATCCAATAGCAGATTTATGTTATCCGTGCATGGATTAGGAAAAACTCTTGCAGAATTTAATCCATTGATTTGGATATCTTTAATCGGTGCAATAATTCTACATTCCCTTTTTATAGTTGTGGTTCCTGTAGAGGATCCTTCAAAATCTATAAACTCTAATTTACAGACGGTTTCATCTGCTTTGAGAACAAAATAGACTAGATCGTCTTTCACTGTATAAGTGGCTGAATTAATGTCGACTTCTTTCCAATCAAATCCTATGATATCCAATTCATCTTCGTAATCCTCATCATCTACATCATCAAATTCGAGGTTATTTGGATTTACGTCATCATACTGAGCAACTTTAACATCCAATCCAGACAAAACACCGGTGACAACATAATCTAAGAAATTGCCATTTCCATCATCTGTGTAAGTATTATATCTTGTAAATAGAAGATCCCACTCCATCGGTTCTATGTCCACGACTTCTTCATTTTGGATAGAATAATAAGCCAAAACTCTATTTGGATGGTCCATTTTCGAGATGATCTGATTTACTTCATCACTACCGTCTAGGTTTGCATGTTTAAAAATCCACTCAAAAAGCAAAGACTCAATAAAAATTTTCTTCCATTCACCATTTCGGAGTTTAACAACGAAGACATATTTGCCTTCTACAGTAAAAATACCTGGATTGTATATGCCCCATCCAAAATCAAAGGCATTGGTAGGATCTTTAAGTGAGTTAAAAGCACCATTTTGCCAATCCACTTCAGGATTATATAATCTCGTCCAAGCCGCGGTATCTATAACAATGCTTTGATCAAAATCCGTAAGACCTGTGAAATAAAGTTCTACTTGCTGTACATCTACTAGAGAAGCTCCTTCATTAACAAAAATACCAGCGTCTTGAACACCTTGAGTAGTAAAAGCAATATCCCAAACACCATGTTCAACAGAATTTAAGGTACCTTCCTCAGAGAGAGAATAATAGACTTGATGGGTATACTTTTCTTCATTCGTAATTTGATCAAATTGAGCATCTAACGTGAGACCTATTGAACAAATACAGAGAATGAGTAAAATTCTTGACATATCAAAACAAATTAATGATGCTAAGTTATGCCATCAGGACTGTCAATTTCTATCACATTGGGACAATTGACCTACTCATGATACGTTATTTAAACTTTATGACATTAGCATGATACAAGAAGCTCCGTTAAGTTAATTTAGAGCATATTTTTGCAACACCTAAATAAAATTTATGAAAAATTATAGTTTACTTTTTATCGCCTTTTTAATGATCGGAATTATGTCCTGTAAAGATCCTTGTGAAGGCATCGTGAATGGAATCGAAATTGAAGGCGTGTGTGAATGCTTGGAAAATTATGAAGGAGAATTATGTGATACAGAATCTCGTGAAAAATTTTATGGAGACTTTGAAGGAGTTCTATCAGGTTGTACAATAGATATTCCAGTATTAGGAGAGTATGAAATCCCTGATTTCCCTATTTCATTGTCTATTGCTGAAAATGCAGACGACATAGCCGTAGTGAATGCAACCGTTGGAATGAGCGAAGGTACAGCTACCATAGATGGTAGTGAAATGACTTTAGAGCCTACAACAATGGAAATTGAGGCTGGTCCAATCCCAGTTATTTTAACCCTTGCGGGAGTAGGAACTTTGTCATCTGACAACAAT
This sequence comes from Saprospiraceae bacterium, assembly GCA_020631135.1. Classification (GTDB taxonomy): domain Bacteria; phylum Bacteroidota; class Bacteroidia; order Chitinophagales; family Saprospiraceae; genus JAHDHU01. Next base: position 46,904 of record JAHDHU010000017.1, read on the forward strand.
CAGATTGATATGGCACTTGAAATTTCTGTATCAGGTGGTCAAAATACATGTCCAGTTTTGTTAAACAGAATCTAGTTTAACATATGTTAAAATTGCAAGGCTATTGACATTTCGTCAATGGCCTTTTTTATTTTTTGTTCATTTGGTTAATTTGCACCCGACAAGCTCAACAAACCTTAGAGCTTAAGCAAATCTAGAAAAGACAACTCCAAAAGTATTATTGTAATTAGAAGATTGGAAAACTCCATATTGCATAAAACGAACGTATTAAGCTAAACTTATGAATATAAAATATACCCTTATTGGTTTCAGTTTTTTAATGTTTATCGGGTGTACCGAAAACAATCCAAGCTCTTGGGAATTAGACAAAGCCTACGATCCTTTCTCAACTTCTATGATTTTATCTAAAACCATGGTTCAGGAAGTTTTATTAGCAGCTTATCAAAATCCAGAATTAAATGGGTTAAATGAAGAGACAGTGACAACTAGAAATAATTGTCCTGATCAAAACGACCTAAATCCTGATGTATTTCCGAAAACCTTAATTTATGATTACGGCAGTGGATGTATCACCAGTGCGGGAAGTGACATGAGAGGACAGATCGAAATCTTGCTAACAGATAAAATAGGCGTAGAAGGAATGGAAATCCATTTAAAGCCTCAAAACGATTTCTTTATTGACAACAACAAAATTTATCTATCCACTGAGGAGTCGTTGATAAAAGCGACTTATGGACAAACTGAACAAGGTTTAGATAGTTACGATTTAGAAATCACTGGTCTAAAAGTACTCAATGAGAATAGCAGAACATATGAACTGACTCAAATGGATGGTGGCATTATAACTTTCGAAGATGTTGATAATAACAATGACCACAATGTAGATCTTGGACCAATAGTGTACAAAGACGATTTGGCTGTGATCAATTTTGATAATATGAGTTACCTGAATGGAGCAAATGAATTATTAACTGTTGTCGTTGATCATGAAATAAAATTTGATCTCTATTGCAATTGTCCTATAGCAGGAAAAGTTACCATCACTGATAGTGAATTTGAAACCCAAATT
>JAHDHU010000090.1 GCA_020631135.1 Saprospiraceae bacterium
TCATCTCGATATCGATTAACCTAATCTCTATGCTCATTGAACTGACCACAACGCATCCAACAAATGATGCAAAAACCGTCGTTCAAATGATCACTGCTGGTCGTTATAAAATTTCATTTTGGCTTGGAACAATTTTATTGGGCAACATCATTCCAATGATTTTATTGCTAGTGTTTGGATGGACACCGCTTATTGGATCAATAAGTGCTATCCTTATTTTAGTTGGAATCTACATAAACAACCACATTTGGGTCGAAGCCCCGCAACGGATTTCATTGAGTTAAGCCTAGGTAAATGCACAAAAAAAACAAATCCATAATTGAAAAAATTGCTGAGTCCCTAAAGCTAATACCCAATCTCAGCAAAGAACGAGAACCAGTTTTAGAACCAATGTCTACGACCGAACTTTCGAGTTTCCCACCGATGGAAAAATGGGATCATTGGGAAGAATATGAAGCAACGAGTTGGCCCAAAAAAGATAAAAAAACATATACCATTGTACCTACCACCTGTTTTAATTGTGAAAGTGCCTGTGGATTAACTGCTTACATCGATAAAGAAAAAAACACAATTAGAAAATTTGAGGGTAATCCATATCATCCAGGCTCTCGGGGTCGAAACTGTGCGAAAGGTCCTGCGACGATAAATCAAATTACGGACCCAGAAAGAATATTATATCCGCTAAAAAGAGTCGGAAAAAGAGGTGAAGGCAACTGGGAAAAAATATCATGGGACGAAGTTTTGGATACAATTGCCGGCCGGATCCGAAAAGCACTAAAAGAAAAACGTCACAACGAAGTTGCCTATCATGTGGGACGACCTGGACACGAAGGATACGCCAATCGTGTTTTGCAGTCCTGGGGAATTGATGGACATAACAGTCACACAAACATTTGCAGTTCTGGTGCTCGATTTGGATACAATATTTGGTATGGTCATGACCGTCCAAGTCCAGATCATGCCAATGCCAAATTTATACTACTCATATCTGCTCATTTAGAGAGCGGTCATTATTTTAATCCTCACGCCCAAAGGATTATAGAGGCCAAAATGAAAGGAGCCAAACTGGCGACAATGGATCCAAGACTATCCAACACAGCCAGTATGTCAGACTATTGGATGCCAACTTATCCAGGTAGCGAAGCAGCCGTCCTGTTGGCCATGGTAAAGATCATTTTGGAGGAAGGATTGTACAACCGTGATTACATGGAAAATTGGGTAAATTGGGAAGAGTATATGACGAAACGAAGGTCAAGTCAAGAGAAAACTTTTGAAAACTTTATCCAAGCCTTGATTCATGAGTACGACGAATACACTCCTGCATTTGCTGAAAAAGAAAGCGGAGTAAAAGCAGAAACCATACGTGAAGTAGCTTTAAAAATTGCCGAAGCTGGTGAACGTTTTGCCACGCACAATTGGAGGGCTGCATCTAGTGGAAACTTAGGTGGTTGGTGTGTGAGTCGAGCGCTTCATTTCTTAAATGTAATCACCGGAAGTGTTGGAGCTAAAGGAGGTACTTCTCCCAATTCTTGGAGTAAATTCAAACCGTCTTTTCATAGTGTGCCACCTGGACAAAAATTTTGGAACGAATTACATTTTCCAAAAGAATATCCTTTGGCAATGTTCGAAATGAGCTTTTTACTGCCACATATGCTAAAAGACGGGAGAGGCTATATGGACACCTATTTCTCAAGAGTGTTTAATCCTGTTTGGACCTATCCTGATGGTTTTGTGTGGATGGAAGCCCTAAAGGATGAAAGTCTTTTTGGCTGTCATATCGCTATGACACCTACATGGAACGAAACTGCCTTTTTCGCAGATATGGTTTTACCGATGGGACACAGCGCAGAACGACATGATTTAAATAGTTATGCTACCCATTCGGGCAAATGGATTGCATTTAGACAACCAGTTTTACGAGAGGCGGCACGACGAGCAGGTAAGCCTGTAGAATTTACTTACGAAGCAAATCCTGGAGAAGTTTGGGAAGAAGATGAGTTTTGGATTGAATTAAGTTGGAGGATTGATGAAGATGGCAGCTTAGGTATTCGCGATCATTTTATGTCCCCTTATCGAGAAGGACAAAAAATCACTGTCGACGAATACTACCAATATATTTTCGAGCATACTCCCAATCTTCCTGAAGCAGCAGCAAAAGAAGGATTGAGCCCTTTAGAATATATGCGAAAGTATGGCGCTTTTGAAGTCGAAGCTCACACCTATAACAAAAACAATACAGTTATATCAAAAGAAAAATTGGTCGACGCAGAATTTGATGAGGCGACTAAAATCTATTCGAAAGATGGAAAAAACCTGGCTATAGAAATAAATGGAAAACCGAGAATGGGCTTCCCCACTCCTTCTATGAAAAACGAAATATTTAGCCAAACCATGGTAGATTGGGGCTGGCCCGAATTTGCCACACCGACCTACATCAAAAGCCACATCCACAACGAAAAACTCGATAAAGAAAAGGGAGAATACGTGTTGGTTCCCACTTTCCGATTACCTACCTTGATACATTCCCGTTCGGGAGGTTCCAAATGGTTAAATGAAATAAGTAATAGAAATCCAATTTGGATGCATCCTGATGATGCCGAAAGATGGAATTTCAAAACTGGAGATTTAGTAAAATTAAATACGGACATAGGTTACTTCATAGATAAGGTATGGGTTACACAAGGAATGAAACCTGGCGTAATTGCCTGTTCGCATCATCTTGGAAGGTGGAAGCGTCCTCAAGACCAAGGAAATAGTTGGGCGAGTAACACCGTCAATATTAGTACAGAAGAAAATGGCATCTATCGTATGAATACCAAATCTGGAATTAAACCATTTCAGAGCAAGGACAAAGACAGTAAAAGAATTTTCTGGATTGATGGAGGTGTCCATCAAAATATTACGCATGCTGTCCACCCTGATCCAATATCAGGTATGCATTGCTGGCATCAGCGAGTCCGTATAGAAAAACCTAGATCCGATGAAAACTACGGTGATATAGTAGTGGACACTCAGAAATCGATGGCAAACTATCGTGAATGGTTAAAAATGACCCGACCTGCACCTGGACCCGATGGGCTGCGAAGACCGCTTTGGTTTAAGAGACCATTAAAGCCCGATACCAGCGTTTATTATATGAAAGAAAATCAACAGTTGGACTGATCTTTGGCATCCGCCAATTCGAAAAAAGTGTCCATGTAATCTTCTTCTTCCCGATCCAAACAAGGAAAATCTTTTTCGATCAAAATATGCAATTGTCCTTCTTCGCCATTCGGCAAATGCGTTTCGATCCCTACTTGCTTAGAATTGATCCATTGCTCTAATGTTGCTTTTGGAATGTTTACCCACAATTGCTGTCCATCAAAATCCGCACCTAGTTGATCATCCGTCGCATACTTTAAACCAAAACTGAGAAAGACATCCTGAGAAAATCTGATGCTTTCCACAATCTCTCTTTCAATTTCTAATTTGACAAGTTCTGACTTGCGAACGCGAATACGAATGCTATTTCTAGTCGATCTTAGTTTCATAATATTTAGTTGTTCTATTTAAATCGCGACGAAAATAACAAAAATACCTGCTCTTCGAGATTCTTTTATGCAACTGGTAGCACGCCAAACTTTTTGGAATACCGATAGTTATATCCATTAATTCCCTGTAAACCACCAGTATGCAAGACCCAGATATTTGATGACCTTGAAAAGTAAGTCCCTTCAATTAATTCTTTGACACCATACATCATCTTTCCAGTGTAAATCGGTTCGATTAAAATTTTGTTGATCTCATGAAAGTTTCTTATAAAATCAATCAATTCTTGCGAAAATTTAGCGTATCCACCAAAATGATATTTTGTTATCAATTCAAATTCTAAACCTCCTGTCAGTTTCGAAATCTCTTTATTCAAAAAATCTCCTTTCAAACTTGAGAAAACCAACACCTTGGTTTTCGCATTTGCGAATGCCTTAATAATTCCTGCCGCAGTACCTCCGGTCCCGGCCGCAACACATATATAATCTGGGTCTTCTTTTCCAACTCGAAAGCTTCTCATCCATTTTTCCACTCCTTCTATGCCAAGCTTATTGGTACCTCCTTCCGGAATGACCATGGCTTTTGGGTGTTTTATTTTTAGTTTCTCAAGGAAATCTTTTTGGTCTTTATTTCGATATTGATCGAATGATAAAAGTTGGATGCTCGTCCCATCTTTTACTACTTTGCGCATCGTCGGATTATCTAAATCAATGTCATTTGCCCGCACGTAGAGTTGCAATGGAATAGAAAGTGAAGAACAAGCACTACTCAGGGCATAAATATGATTCGAGAAAGCACCGCCAAAACTTATGATTTCAGTAAGGTCTGCTTTTCTAAAGTAATTGAGGTTTTCTGACAACTTCCACCATTTATTACCTTGGATTTTATCATGATTTAAATCGCCACGAACAATTCTAAGATCAAGATCAGATTTACCGAAGTTAAATTTTTCTAAGGGTACTTCCTTTATATTGTCAATTGGCATTATGCTCATATGGGATGTGAATCAAAAAAGAAGAACCTCTACCGGGATAAGAATCTATCGTTATCGATCCTTTCAAATAATTCGCACGACTCCTTAGGTTTTCCATTCCCATGCCTCCTTTTCTAGTCTTGTTGGGATCAAACCCGATACCATCATCTTCAAAATGAATGACCAATTCGTCTTCATCTTTGGTCAACTGAATCATAATTTCAGTTGCCTTGGCATGTTTGATGGTATTGTGCAATAGTTCTTGAACCATTCTATAGATGTAAAGACTCGACATTTTATTCAGCGAATGCGGAAAACTATAATACTGAAAATCAATTTCGGGATAACCCTCCCCATCAAATCTATTTATCAAATCTTTAATGGCAGGAATCAATCCTAAATTTTCCAAAGAACTTGGTTGCAAGTTTTGAGAAATACTTCTAACCTCATCAACCGCTGAGTCGATTAGTCTGTGAGCTCTGCGATATTCCTCAATTTTGGAAACTGATTTTACTTTCGATTGAACCGCATCAAATTGAAGTTTAATAGTAGAAAGTACACCACCTAAACTATCATGAAGATCTTTCGCAATTCTTTCTCTTTCTATCTCTTGACCTTCTAGCATTGACTGCATACTATTGATCTTGATATCATCTTCTAGTTTGCTAATGCGTTGTGTATTTATTTCTTCTCTTTGGACATTGATCAAGCGATTGGCTTTTATTCTTTGATTATAAACATAAATCGTGTAGTAAAGAAAGATCGCTAAAGCGGCCAATCCCAGACCCAAAACCCATAAAGCTCTCCTTTGTTGAGAATTTCGTTCTTTGGCATAAGTGTTTTCGAGTTCGAGCAGTTTTAATTCTTTGTTCTTTTCTTTTACACTAAATTTATAGGTCAAATTGTTGATCGAATTGTTTCTCTCTTGATTTAAAATACTGTCGTTTAAAGCGGCATATTTACTGCTAAACAAATAAGCCTGGTCATATTTATTAAACGCTTCAAAAGTCTGAGCCAATCCTTTATAAAGTTTTAGTCTTTCGTCGTTATAAGGTTTAGAATTGCAAAAAATCTGTGCTTCGTCATATGCATCCAATGCTGCATCAAAATTTTTAAGCCTATAAAACAAATGGCCTTTTTCTAAGAGGACTTCACAAGCAATCTCTTTTTCTTCAGTATCGATTGCTTTTGCCATTACATTATTAGAAATGTACAAGGCAGAATCATACTCTGCAATATTTATGTAACTCTTAATTCGTGCAAGTAAAAGTTCCATTTCTATGAGACGATTACCTTCTGATTTATTGAGTTCGAGAGCAAGGTTTTGATAGTAAATTTCTTTTTCGATGTCACCTAGTCCATGATATGCTTTAGACAAATCAGCATAGATCAAAATCATTTTTGATTGATCTATTTTTGGATTTAGATTGGATTCGAGTTTATTTAAAGACTTAATGGATTCTGAGAATAAGCCAGCATCCATGGATTTGTTGATAATGATGCGGTCAATGGCAAAGAGCTGAGATTCGTTTTCGACAATCTTATAATAGTCTCTACTTCTCGTGTAATATTCGAAGGCTTGATTTAGATTGTTGAGTTTTTCTTTTTCAAATTCGGCTAACTTAAAATAAACATCAGCCAACATTTGATGGTCATTACTTTCTCTGGCCTTATTGAGTATAATCTCTAGTTGCTCGTAACCATACTCTTTATCCAAATCTATCTGCGCTGAGCCGATGATCGGAATAAAAAGGAAAATATATATAAGGGTTCTAATGCTCACAGGGATAAAATTAGTGGATAAAAAGAAAAAAGAGTATTTCCATCTTTATGGAGATACTCTTTTAATGCAATAGTCAATCCCAATGAGTATTGATCTTTTATATCTTTTGTATTAGGGAAGAAAAAATTGAGGATGCATTGACAACAATATTAATTATTAGAGCCTAGTCAAAGTGTCTGATTACGAAGCCTAACCAACGCATCTCTCAATTAAAAACATTTGCTTTACGCAATGTGAATAAAAAACAACTATGAATATATCAATTGGTTAATTGAGGTGTCTATATTCGAATAGCTGAATTAATAATAACCCGAACTTACATTTTTTCAATTGGTGGCATTTGTTCTTTAACAACTGATGATTCAAATATCCGTCCTAAACGAAGTTTTTTTATCATGTTAAACACCCAAATTAATAAATGGGGGTTTTCCCCTAGCCTATAAGGGTAATAGACTATACCTTTGTTTAAATCAATTTGAGACCATGATTTCAATATTAATAGCGGATGATCATACCATGTTTGTGGATGGCATAGAGTCAATCTTAAAAACAGAATCCGATGTCCAAGTTATCGGTCGATGCTATGATGGTCTATCGATTTTACCCTTTATCAAAGAAAAGCAACCTGACATACTGCTTTTGGACGTCAATCTTCCCGGCAAAAATGGCATCGAAGTTTGCAAAGAACTCAACTCCAAATACCCAGCAGTAAATGTTTTAGCTATATCCATGTTTAACGAAGAGAGTTACGTCACTGAAATTCTAAATAACGGTGCCAAAGGATATATCTTAAAAAACACTGGAAGGGAAGAACTACTGCTTGCGATCAAAACTGTCAACTCGGGTAAGACCTATTTTAGCAAAGAGGTTACTAACACCATAATGAAAGGCTTGATGAATAGCCGTAAAAATGGGTCTAAGAAAACGAGTTTCTTTCCTAAAATATCGAGGAGAGAAAAAGAAGTACTTCAATTGATTGTGGAAGAACACACAACTCAAGAAATCGCTGATAAATTATTTATCAGTCTCAAAACTGTGGAGTCCCACAGATCAAGTCTCCTTTCAAAACTCAATGCTCGTAATACGGCTGGTTTAGTGAGGATCACATTAGAAAACAAGCTATTGGATTAAAAAGCCAATAGCATTGTGGACTTACTTTTTTTCTTACTTAAAGATTAACACCTTTTTTGTAATGGACTGAGAATCCAATTGCACATTGACATAGTAAATATTACTAGTTAGGTCTGAAGCATCAAAAGAGATAGTCATTGGGTCATTCAGTTGCTCATACTTTTGTGATGTCAATTTTTGACCTAAAGAATTAAATAAAGTAATTTCCACATCTTCCTGTGTTGCCAAATCTAAATTGACCAAAATTATATTGCTGGTAGAATTAGAATACACTTTCACAAATTCTTGCAATAATAGGTTATTGGTATTCACAATGGTATTATTCAATGCATCTTCGAAAGATTGCGTTTCTGCGTTTACGATTTCACCAATAGGATTAATCAAAAGGACTACCACCTCGACCTGAGCCAGATCGATTTCCGAAGGAAGAGTTATTGGTTCAAACTCCCAAGTGTAACTCTCACCATTCGAAATCGAAGGAGGTAAACTGTTCTCATCACCGAAATAACCATCTAAAATATCTCTACCTACATAATTATAAACCATTTCTTCCGCAGGCACTGGATTAGGCAAATCGGCATAGTCTCCAAAAGGGCCATAAGCACCACCAGAATAAAAATTAGCTTGATCGTAAGAAGAATCCGTCCCAGTAACTTCATCCTCTACAACAACAATAGCCAATCTGTAATCTCCTGATAAATCCATATTCGCATCGAATTGGGCTCGGAAAATATATTCGTCTATTCCACCCGTTGCATTTACAGAACTTCCTAAAATCCCAGGTGAAGGAGATTGGAGGCGACTTAATAAACTACTTTCTAGTCCGTCAAAACCGGAATTATGAAATAGTAGGAAAGACCGGTCTACATGTAATCGAGGAAAATATTGAGAATTAAATCCATTATCATACTGTGACGTCTCCATGGGATCACCTTTGTGAACAGCTATCGGAATCACATGATCTGGATAATATTCTATTAATTTATTCAACCACACCTCTCCACTAGGAGACCAACCCTCAGCTGTACTGGTGTAAAGCTCGCATACCGCCTTCTTACCGAATTGAGCAACAAAACCTTCGACTTCAATATTTTGATTGTTGTTTGAAAGATCTGCATCTACATTTCCATTGGGAATTGAAATCGAAATTTCGATTGGTGAATTTCCCTCAACTACTTGAAAAGGTACAGAATGGGTAAAATCAGTTTCCCCTAAAAATGGAACATTCAATCCATCTAATATTTCCATTTGCTCACCATTTCCAGCATCCCAAGTAATAACCAAGGAATTTAATTCTTCTGATCCCCAATTTGCAATAACACCTTTGATATCAATAGTTTGACCCTCAAGGGCTCGAGTCCGTACTGCAGTAGATTGCAAGCGAACATCATTTTGATCGATTTCTTTAATTACTACATTGTCCATCATGTACCCGTATAACCAACCACCATCATCATTGTAATGCCATTCAATCTTGACATCCGCATTTCCTGCTAGTTGGGTAAGATCAATAGCCTGAGTTCGCCATTTAAATTCACCACTTAGTTCCACTAGATCAATCCATGTATTTCCATCATCTATAGAATAGCGGATTGTAACCGTTTCTTCTCTTCCTTGGTACTCCCTTTTCAGGAAATAGAAATCAAAAAACAAATATGGCATTTCAGCTGTTGTAAAATCCAATGATGGGGAAATTAACCGTTCATTCGATTTATCACAATCACATCTGTCATCATTTGTTCCAATAATTTTTTGGGAATTATTATCTGGCACTATAAAGTCATCGGAAGTTTGAAAATTCGCTGCGAGTGTAGACCAACCCACATCAGAAGCATCACTAATTTTAGTCCATTCGGTTGGAAAAAAATCTTCAAATTTTTCAGTAAGATAAATTTGTCCATTAACACTGAAAACAAAAACCGAACACAATAACACCAAACATTTTTTCATTTTAAGCAATTTCGGATACTGAATTAAAGTTAACTAGAATTAGTTTTTTCTTTATAAAACTAATATTTATACTAGTTGCCTATGATTCAATGCAGAATCATGAAAGCGAATTTAATTACTATAACTTCAAAAACCACTTTTAGTGACAACAGATATGAAATTTTTCATATCTAAAGAAGGGAGTGGCAAGGCACTCCCTTCTTACCCATATTATAATCCTGAAGGAT
>JAHDHU010000091.1:0-6520 GCA_020631135.1 Saprospiraceae bacterium
AGGATGTAAGTAGTGAGACAAGAAGCAGTGCAAGCTTGATCTTAAATTATGAAGATCAGCGTATTGCAGTAGGAGAGGAAGTAATCATTGATGTTTACTCTGATAATTTCGAAAATATGGCAGGTATGCAATTTACAATGCACCACTATGGACTAGATCTAATTGGAATCGAATCGGGCAACTTAAATATTTCAGATGCCAATATCGGATACATCGAAAATAATTTATCTACAATTAGTTGGAATACTTCAAACGCCGAAGCGAAATCACTAAAAACAAATTCTAAATTATTTAGTCTTGTTTTCAATGTGACTCAAAGTGGATTGGTATCGAATTATTTGAATCTTTCAAATGAGGTGACCACCAAAGAAGCTTATCGCTTGGATAGAAATGGTTCTTATGAAAATTTAGATATTCAATTTAGAAGTATCGAATTGGAAAATGAGGCGATTGTAGAAGTTTTGACAATGGCTCAAAACGAACCAAATCCATGGAATAGTACGACCAAGATATCACTAAACAGTGCGGTTGATGGATATGCTAATTTGATCGTGAAGGATTTGACAGGAAGAGTGATTCTAAATCAGAAAGTGCAATTGGTAATTGGACAAAACGATTTGATCCTGTCTAAGAACGACATTCGCGAAAGCGGAATTTACAACTACAGTATTGTTAAAGATGATTTTATGATCACAAAGAAAATGATCAGAATCGAATAAAGAATTTAAGTTTGAAAATTAAAAAGGTCCTTATCTCAATTTGAAATAAGGACCTTTTTTATTACAACTTCTTTTGTTATCCTTCTTTTTTGCTAAAAGAAGCAAAAACAAAATTCTCTAGATTCTCAAATTTGATTGCCATGTGAAATAGGCCACGTTCAAAATCGTCCAAGAATAAATGTAAATTTTTAGTCTGGACTGGAAGTTGGAACAATAAATTATGTTCTGAATCCATCACTTGAATAAAAGAAATTTTATTCGCAGTGTTCAACTGAAAATCATTGAGATCCGAATTATAGCTACTGGTTATGACCTCAGCTGTTGAAATGTTTTCAATGCTAAATTCAATTGCCTCATTTTCGAAAATCTTTACCATTTCTGCAATACTAGAAGGGTAATGGTGTCGATTCGTTGTAAATGCTGTGATGACAAAACATAATAAACTAAACAACAATAACTTAGATGTCTTATTCATGAGACTGTGTTTAGATTAAGAAATGTGTTCTAATAAATACTTTTTACATTGTGTTTAACAAGTGTAAAGTGTAATAACTTCATATTACAATAAACTATAATACCAAATAAAGTGCCAAGCCTATGGATCCTTCGAAAGAAAGTAAAATTGTTTTGCCAGTTAGGATAGGTAAAAAAGAAATAAACCAACTTCTAAAAAACCATGTTCCAATAATTGAAGCTCCTGGAAATATACAAATCGAAGAGATCCAAGTTTTAAATTTGGATCAGCAGCTGGTTTTATTACTAGTCCTAAAAGGTAGGATTTCAGGGAAGCTTAAAGCTGATTTAAATGTTTCATTTGAGAATAAAAAAAAGTACATTAAAATACAACTTGACCGCCTTGAGTTCTTGGAAAAAGGCTTTTTAAATACTGGCATAAATTGGGCGATCGATTCTTTGTTCAAAGACCGAATAGAAAAAAGAATTGAAGAAATTGCAAATTCTAATCTGAAGAAATATTTACAGAGCTATTTAAACCAATCTTTAAAGTTTTCTTTACCAGAAGATTTTGCCATTAAAATGCTTGTAGATGATTTTGAAGTCAAAGAATTGAAGATAAAGAACGATATATTAGATTTTAAGATAAATATTGAAGGATCAATGGAGTTATTTTCTAATTCAATTTTAAGCCGAACATAAACTTAAATAAAGTATTTTTGCCCACTTTAATGCTGTATTCAGGCAATTAAAACAGTAAACTATGTTGGATAGCTTTTTAGGAAATAGTCCCAAGTGGTTCAAAACCACAATGTTGGCATTCTTAGTTTTGAATGTTGCTTTTTATTTCGTTCTTGGACCGAAAATTACTGCCTGGTTGTTTATAGGTGAGTTTATTTTCACACTCGCTATGGCATTAAAATGTTATCCTTTACAATCTGGAGGACTTTTGGCGATTCAGGCTATGGCTCTAGGTCTAACCACTCCCAAACACACCTATGCTGAAGTTTCTGCCAATTTGGAGGTCATTTTATTATTGGTTTTTATGGTGGCAGGTATCTATTTTATGAAACCCTTGCTGATGTATATATTCAGTAAAGTTTTTACAAGGATACACTCTAAAGTTGTCCTGTCTCTCCTTTTTGTATTCATTTCAGCTTTTTTATCAGCCTTCTTGGATGCGCTTACAGTTACCGCGGTTCTCATCAGTGTCGCTGTAGGATTTTATGGAGTGTATCATAAAATACATTCGAGTTCTGCAGATTATGACGGAAGTGGAGTTTTGGATAGGAAGGAACTTAGTGGTGAGACACTTGAAGAGTTTAGAAGTTTTTTAAGAAGTCTAATTATGCATGGCGTAGTGGGTACTGCACTTGGTGGGGTATGCACGCAGGTTGGAGAACCTCAAAATCTATTGATTTCTGATCGAATGGGATGGGACTTCATCACTTTCTTTTTAAAAATGGCACCGATCACGCTTCCTGTTTTAGCAGCAGGACTTTTGGTTACCATCTTTCTTGAAAGAACAAAAACCTTTGGTTATGGAGCTCAACTTCCGCAAGTTGCAAGAGGGATAATACAAAATTATACTGACGAGATGGAACAAAAGATGACCGCTCGTGATAAATACAATCTGATTGTACAAGCAGTTTCTGCGATCTTGTTGATCATCGCTTTGGCATTACATATTGCTTCCGTGGGATTGATTGGTTTGGGTCTAATTATCATCCAAACCGCTTTTATGGGAATTACCGAAGAGCACAGTTTAGGAAAGGCTTTTGAAGAAGCCTTACCCTTTACAGCACTGCTTGTCGTTTTCTTCGTAATCGTCGCAATGATACATGATCAACATTTGTTTAGTCCAATCATTGAATGGGCTCTAGCAAAAGATCCTTCACAACAGCCAGCGATATTTTATTTAGCAAATGGTATCCTGTCGATGATTAGTGATAATGTCTTTGTAGCCACAGTTTATATAAATGAGTTACAAGGTGTTTTCGATGCTGCTGACATGTCTGTTGAAGCTAAAGCAGCCGTGAGGACTCAGTATGAGCAATTAGCCATTGCCGTAAATACGGGTACAAATTTGCCGAGTGTAGCAACACCAAATGGTCAAGCTGCATTTCTATTTTTGTTGACCAGCGCATTGGCTCCATTAATTAATCTTTCATATATGAAAATGGTTAAAATGGCTTTCCCCTATACTATTGTTTTAGGAGGTGTAGGGCTTCTAGGCATCATATATTTCTTGTAAGATAGTTCTACCTTTGATACATGGTACGTATTGCAGATGTTGAATTAGGCGAATTTCCTTTATTGCTTGCGCCAATGGAAGACGTAAGTGACCCACCTTTTCGTGCCTTATGTAAAGAGCAAGGTTGCGACATGATGTACACCGAATTTATTTCGGTAGAAGGCTTAATAAGAGATGCGGATAAAAGTGTCCAGAAATTAGATATCTATCCAGAAGAAAGACCTGTTGGTATTCAAATATTTGGAGCTAATATTGACTCGATGAGAAGGGCGGCCGAAATCGTCGAAGAGGCGAATCCTGAATTACTTGACATAAATTATGGATGCCCGGTTAAAAAGGTAACTTGTAAAATGGCCGGTGCTGGCATTTTACAAGATATTCCAAAAATGGTCGAATTGACAAAAGCCATTGTTGAAAGCACCTCGTTACCGGTGACTGTTAAAACTAGATTAGGCTGGAATAGTGAAACCATTAAAATATTCGAAGTGGCAGAAAGGCTGCAAGACGTTGGGATTAAAGCAATAAGTATTCATGGTAGAACCAGAAAGCAAATGTATAAGGGTGAAGCTGACTGGACCGAAATTGCCCGCATAAAGAATAATCCGCGAATGCATATTCCCGTGTTCGGGAATGGTGACATCGATTCTCCTCAAAAAGCATTAGAATATAAAAATAGATACGGTGTCGATGGGATCATGATCGGCAGAGCGAGTATTGGCAATCCTTGGATATTTAAACAAATAAAGCACTTTTTAAATACTGGAGAATTAATTGATCCTCCTTCGATAGAAGAAAAAGTAGAAGTTTGTAGAAGACATTTGATGCATGGCATCGAGTGGAAAGGGGAGAAACTGGGTGTCTTAGAAATGCGAAGACATTACGGCCAGTATTTTAGAGGATTGCCAAACTTAAAACCTATTCGAAAACTTTTGGTCACCGAATATGATCCCCAAGTGATTTTGGAACACTTAGATTTTATTGCTGAAAAATATGGCTCAGCCGCTTTGGTTTAAATTTTATCGAAGTGTTATTTAGCATAAAACCATACGAGCGCAAAATTTTTGAAATTATTAAGCAGTCTGCCGAAAATTTGGGCTATCCTGTTTACATTGTTGGGGGTTATGTGCGAGATCGATTACTCAATAGATCATCTAAAGATTTGGACATTGTTTGTGTCGGTAGCGGTATAGAGTTAGCAAAGGCAGTTTCACAACAAATGCGGCCAGTTCCAAGAGTGACAGTTTATAATCGATTTGGAACAGCGATGCTCAAACACAAAGACTTAGAAATAGAATTTGTTGGTGCGAGAAAAGAATCATATCGATCTGATTCCCGAAAGCCGATTGTCGAAAATGGTACTTTAGAAGATGACCAAAATCGCAGAGATTTTACTATCAATGCTTTAGCCGTAAGTTTAAACGAATATGATTACGGAGGACTGGTAGATTCATTCAATGGACTTTCTGATTTAGAGAAAAAAATTATACGTACGCCTTTGGATCCAGAAAAGACCTTTTCCGATGATCCACTTCGAATGTTAAGAGCGATACGGTTTTCTACCCAATTAGATTTTAAGATATTTCCAGAAACATTTGAGGCGCTCGCCAAATACAAAAACAGAATCTCCATTATTTCTAAGGAAAGAATTACAACAGAATTAAATAAAATCGTTGCCAGTGATGTGCCTTCCATCGGTTTTAAACATCTATTTGATACGGGATTATTACAATTGGTATTTCCCGAAATGGCTGATTTGCAAGGTGTCGAAATTAGGAAAGGTGTTGGACACAAAGACAACTTCTATCATACATTAGAAGTGCTGGATAATGTGTGTAAGGTCAGTGATAATTTGTGGCTACGGTGGGCTGCTATTTTGCATGATATCGCTAAGCCAAGTACTAAGAGATTTAATGATAAGGTCGGGTGGACTTTTCATGGTCACGATGCAGTCGGTGCCATTATGACGGCAAGGATCTTCAAACGATTAAGATTGCCTTTAGATCATAAATTAAAATATGTTCAAAAATTGGTTCGTTTACACCTAAGGCCAATATCATTGACCAAAGAAAACATTTCTGATTCTGCTATTCGAAGGCTCCTTTTTGATGCAGGCGATGATATTGACGATCTGATGATTCTATGCAAAGCTGATATCACCTCCAAAAATGAAAAAAAGGTAGCGAGGTATCTAGCCAATTACGAAATCGTAATACAAAAACTTAAGCAAGTCGAAGAAAAAGATAAAATTAGAAATTGGCAACCGCCTATTTCTGGAGAGCTCATCATGTCGACCTTTAATTTAGAACCAAGTCGAAAGGTCGGAGACATTAAAAATGCAATACGAGAAGCCATTTTAGATGGGGAGATTCCCAACAAATATGAGGCGGCTTTTGCTTTTATGCATAAGAAAGCGGAAGAATTGGGAATCAATTAGATTTCTAGCAAATCAGTTTCTTTAGTCGCATTCGCGAATGCGAAAGGAAAAAATAAGGGTATATCATAAAAATGTGAATTGAGAATTCATGGGAATCTCATGCCTCTAAAAGCCAATTGATTCTATCTTTATGGCTAGAAAATTACAGCCTGGAAATGAAATTAATCCCTTATTTCACTAAGTCGCTTTTATTGGTTATTTGTATATGCTTGTGGTCATGTGCAGGAGATCAAACTAGTTCGAAAAACCACACAACTAAACAAGAAACCAGCTCTACAAAAACAAGTCATTCGGCCAAGCTCAATTTCCTGTCACCGAAGCAGACTGGGGTAGATTTTGTAAATACACTCAAAGAAAGCAATAAGGTCAATTTTTATTTTGATGAATATCTCTACAATGGAGGAGGTGTGGCGATCGCTGATATCAATAATGACGATTTGCCAGATATCTTTTTTACAGGCAACCAAGTAGAAAATCGTCTATATCTAAATAAAGGCAATTTCCAATTTGAAGATATTAGTGTGAAGGCTGGAATTCAAAAAGGAGGTTGGTCTAATGGAGTATCCGTTGTAGATATTAACAATGATGGCTTTCTAGATTTTTACGTTTGCAGAGGTGGTACACTAGAGAAGGATTTAAATAAGCGCAAAAATCAACTTT
>JAHDHU010000091.1:6530-9483 GCA_020631135.1 Saprospiraceae bacterium
AAAAACGTTTTTACTGAGCAAGCTGCCAATTATGGCATCGCTGATCCTGCGCTTTCCATAAACAGTGCGTTTTTTGATTTTGATTTAGATGGAGATTTGGATTTATACGTGACTAATTATCCAACAAAATTTAAAATTGGTTCGAAAACCATCAACGCCAAGATGAAAAATCCAGGTGCTTACGAAACAGATAAATTTTATACCAATAATGGAGATGGGACATTTTCCGATTCCGGGAAAAGCTTAGGGATTTTGAACTACGGGCATGGCTTAGGTTTAGGTATTAGTGACGTAAATTTTGATGGTTATCCGGATGTTTACGTAGGCAATGATTTTACAGCTGATGATTACTTCTACTTTAATGTAAATGGTGAAAAATTCGTAGAACAAATTAGAGGAATCACAAAACATACTTCCCAGTTTTCGATGGGAATAGACATTGCAGATTTTAATAACGATATGCTTGTAGATATCTTTTGTGCAGATATGAGTGCCGAAGATAATTTTAGATCTAAAGCAATGATGCCGAGTATGAATCCCGAAAAGTACTGGGAACAAATAAGATTAGGTCGACATTACCAGTACATGCGCAACACATTGCAATATAACAACGGTAATGGTATGTATTCTGAAATTGGTCAAATGGCAAACATCGACAAAACCGATTGGAGTTGGGCACCACTATTTATGGATATTGATAATGATGGATTTAAAGATTTATACATTACCAATGGCTTTATGCGTGATATTGATGAAAAAGATGCCAACAAAAGACTCAAAAAGAAAAAGGAAAAATCAAATAAGAAATCATTGCAATGGGATGATATTTTGGAAGAAATTAGTTCGACCAAAATTTCAAATTACGTGTTTAAAAACAATGGGGATTTAACCTTTTCCAAAATGAATGATACCTGGGGAAAATCTCCGGAATCATTTTCTAATGGTTTTGCTTACGGTGATTTAGATAATGATGGTGATTTAGATTTGGTGACCAATAACCTCAATGATCCGGCTTTTATAATTCAAAATTCAGCCAGTGGGAATTACCTCAAAATAAAGCTCAAAGGCGCAAAACAAAATCGCATGGGATTGGGAGCTAAAGTCCTATTAAAATATGGAACCCAACAACAATTTAAGGAGCATTATGTCTCCAGAGGATATATGTCTTCGGTCGATCCCGTTTTGCATTTTGGAATGGCTGATATTCAAGAAATTGATCAGATTATTATCAAATGGTCGGACAAAACAGAAACGGTACTAAACAATATTAAAGTAAATCAAACCATAAATATTTCTCAGGATCAGGCGAGAGATTCTAACATGATGAATCTTGCTGCAGGGACGAAGTATTTTAAACCTAGTGAACAAGATTTTAACATTGCTTTTCGTCATACCGAAAATTTTTATGATGATTATGAAAAGCAGGTTTTGCTGCCTCATAAACTCTCTCAGTTAGGTCCGAATATCACAGTAGGTGATATAAACGGAGATGGAAAAAATGATTTTTTTGTCGGAGGAGCAAAAGGCAAAGCTGGCAATCTATTTGTCTATGCGGAGGGTGTTGGTTTTAATATGTACCCATTGGGTTCCACAGCAGACGAACTTAAATTCGAAGACATGGGAGCAGCCATTTTCGATATTGAAAATGATGGTGATCAAGATCTTTATATCGTTAGTGGGGGCTACGAAAGGGGGAACGAAAGTCAGTTTCAGGATAGATTATTTAGAAACAATCAGGGGCAGATTCAACCTGCCTCTACACCTAAAATTACAAGCAGTGGTTCTTGTGCCGTTCCTTGGGATTACAATGGTGATGGCTACAAGGATCTTTTTGTAGGAGGTAGAGTAGTGCCAGATCAGTATCCTGCTCCTGCAGACAGTTACTTGCTAAAAAATAATGCTGGAAACTTAGAAGATGTGACTGAACAAGAGGCAGACTTTCTCAAATCTTTTGGCATGGTCACTTCAGCGACAGCTGAAGATCTAGATGGCGATGGCCGAGAAGAATTAATCGTGGTTGGAGATTGGATGGAAATAAAAGTATTGAGTGGTTCTGCTGATGGCATAAAGGATGTTTCTAATCAATACAATTTAAAAAATACACGTGGATGGTGGAATAAAATTGTTGAAGCTGATTTGGACAAAGATGGTGACATGGATTTTATTATTGGTAATTTGGGTCACAATTATAAGTATAGGGCAACCAAAGATGAACCTTTCGAAATATACAGCGATGACTTCGACGATAACGGAACTTATGATATCGTATTAGGCTATTATTATAATGGAGACCAATTTCCAGTTAGAGGTTTGCAGTGCTCATCCGAGCAAATGCCATTCGTAAAAGAAGATTTTCCAAATTATAATGATTTTGCTGCTTCTGATATAAAGCAAATTTATGGAAGAAGATTAAACGATGCCTTGCATTATAGCATTACTTCTTTTTCATCTATTATTCTGTGGAATGAAGGCGGTGAATTAAAACAGCAAGCCCTACCAAATGAAGCACAGGTTTCTCCAATCTTTGGCTTCCATGTTGATGACTTTAATGGAGACGGTAATATGGATATTTCTTATGCAGGTAACCTTATGGTTTCAGAAGTTGAAACAGGAAATGCAGATGCTGGATTTGGTGGAGTACTATTTGGTGATGGCAACAAAAATTTCAAATTTGATAGTCCCGTTAAGAATGGCTTGGTTTGTCCTTTTGATGTCAGGGATCTTGTTGGATTTAACATCGATGCTGAAAATTCAATTGTATTGGTAGCGAACAACAATAACTTTATGCAAGTCTATAACTATAAGCCCCAATAAAAATGAAAAAGTATCTTACCCTTACAAATGTAGCTTGGCTTTTAACCGGTTTAATAAGTGCCATGTTATTGCTCAGCGCCATGAGTAAATTATTCGGTGCTCCAGAAAATATTTCAAGAGAAATGGGAGCTGCTCATAT
>JAHDHU010000092.1 GCA_020631135.1 Saprospiraceae bacterium
TGAAGAAATTTTTAATCCGGCACACAATTATTCTTTTTTTCATCCAACAGTTTGCCACGGATTTTGGAATGCATGTTTGTCTTCAATTGCGATAATACTTTTGCTTAATCACAAGATCTCAACACATAAGCGATCAATTAGATTTGTAGTTTATATTGCGTTTTACCTGCTCTCAATCTTACTTTTGATTCTTTTTGTGCATACCACCTCAAGTTTGGTTTTGCAAAGTCAAATCATTTTAGATAAGAATCAAATCATTTCATTTGACAAGCACAGTCTCCTCGAAATTCTTGGTTTGGTAATTATTTTGGTTACTTCATTTGCAACTCACTACACGGCTTTAGAATTTGCAAAAATATCTCATTTTAAAAGACCATCTAAATTTATAGGATTCGGAATCGCTTCATTGCTCAGTCTTGCAGTTTATCTCAATTTTATAGAATTTCTTTCACCCCTTTTCTTCTATCCAGTCATCCTTGTCTATTTTCTCATTCAAGATTTATTTGTAGATATTCAAAGAAAAAATCTTCCATGGTCCATTTGGTGGACATTGCTTTATGCAGCCTTTATGTCTGCGCTAATTTTTGGATTGAGTTTCGAAAAAAGAATTCTTGAAAGGGGAGATTTTCTAGACTCCATTTACCAAGAAGATAATGATCGATGGAATAAAGAAATATTAGCAATACAACAGGATATTGATTCCAGTGGCATTATTAAAAATATTTCTCAATTACCATCCCCTGGTAAATTTGAAAGAAAAGATCTGCGCGAATATTTAGAAGAAAGAATGTCTAAAAAATATTCTATCCTGAATGCGAAAGACTTCGAAGTTTATATTTTCGACACCTACGGAAACACTTATTTTGATGGCGTTTTTAGTAAAGAAAATGATCTCGTTAAAGAAATCAAAATTTCGAAACAAATCGCACCTTCTATTTTTTACAGCCCATTTAATCAGAGTTATTACATTAAATATTTTACTGAAAACGAAAATTTTCCTGGCAATAGATTAAGAATATATTTTTCTTTTGAGAATAAAATTGAACTTAACAACGATAATTTCGAGACAGATTTTATCGTCTACCAAAATGGTGAGATCCTATTAAAAAATCAGACAACAAGAAACTCACTCACTGATTTTGCCAATTTCGAAGCAGGAAACTACTTTTTAGAAAGGCAATCGATCTTAGTCCGTGAAAAAAGTGACGGCATCAAAATCATCTCTGTCGAAGGCATCGCAAATTTATTGAAACCGATATCAATTTTTTCATTTTGTTTCCTCTTCATTGGTTTAACTGTTTTGTTTCTAACATTCATCAATGGATTTCTTCAAATATTACCGAGTTCTCTAAATCTGCAATTCACCAAAATCAATTCGTTACGTTCACGATTACAATTGATGGTCATTGCGCTAGTTATACTCGCCTTTATATTTATAGGTTTTGCTTCTTTCTACTATTTTAAAAATATACTAGAATCAAATCAACAAGAAGAATTTGCAAGAGAGCTAAATAAAATTCAGAAAGATATTTACAACACCAATCGAGATGCCTTAGATACCGATGGTTCTTTGGTGATTTTGAGTAACTCTATTCAAGAATTAAGTGAAATACATAACCTCGATCTTAGCATCTATGATGGAAATGCAAAACTATTAAACTCCATCATTTCTAATAAAAGATCTAATCTTGATTTTAAAACAGCCTCAATATTTAGAAACAACAAAGGGCTTTCTTCATTTATTGTTTCGGAAGACAATAACAATACCAGCTACATAGCTTTAAAGAGATTGAGTCCTATTCCCTATGGGTATATTGAAATTAATCACCGATCTAGAGCCAAAATCTCCGAGAGACTGAAGGAGTTTATCTCAACAATTTTAAATCTTTACGTTTTCTTGTTTCTCTTAGCTGGAGCAATCGCGATAAGTGTAGCTAATTCTATCAGTTATCCATTGACTGCCTTATCTGAAAAATTAAAACAAACAAAGTTAGGTCGTAAAAACGAGCAACTTGATTGGAACAGTAACGATGAAATTGGAGACCTCATTTCGGAGTATAATGGAATGATCCGTCAACTTGAAGAAAGTGCCTCTCTTCTTGCGAAAACCGAACGTGATTTAGCATGGAAAGAAATGGCGAAACAAGTTGCTCATGAGGTGAAGAATCCTCTAACTCCTATGAAGCTTTCTGTTCAATCAATGAATCGAGCAATCAAAGCCAATCCCGAAAAAACAGAAGAAATCATCAATAAAGTTTCCAACACCTTGGTAAAGCAAATTGATACATTGGCTGAAATTGCGAACTCGTTTTCTGATTTGGCTAAAATGCCAACGGCCACCAAAGAAAAAGTGCAACTAAATGAAATCGTCGAAACCGTACATCAACTATTCATAGGTAGAGAAAACTTAGATTTTAAGTTGATCATACCTATTGAAATTCTTACGGTTTACGCTGATAAAAACCAATTGATTCGAATACTAAACAACCTTATCAAAAATGCTATTCAAGCCATTCCTATTGAAGGTCAAGGTAAAATTGAATTAGAATTATCAAGGAAACAAAATGTTGCTCTTATTCGAATATCCGATAATGGGATTGGAATTTCTGAAGATAAAAGACACAAAATATTTACTCCAAATTTTACGACTAAGAGTACTGGAACTGGATTGGGATTAGCCATGTGTGCTAGTATGGTAGAATCCTTAAATGGCCAAATTTATTTCGAATCTGAATCCGAGAAAGGATCCGATTTTTTCGTAGAAATTCCTTTATTATCCTCGAAATGATTGTGTTCAGTTGAACAAGCTATGATTCTGGATGTTATATTTACATCTTCAACAGATGAGCACACTCTCTTACATAGCGATCGCTTTAGGTACCGCCTGTTTCATGGAATTTGTTGCATGGTTTACGCACAAATATGTTATGCATGGTTTTTTATGGTCTTGGCATGAAGATCATCACAAGCCACATACTGTCGAAGGTTTCTTTGAAAAAAATGATTTGTTTTTTCTAGTTTTTGCCGTTCCTAGTTTTCTTTGTTATTTGATTGGTGGACTTATGGAAGGTTACTTTTGGGTGCTTTGCGTAGGAGTTGGCATTTCTATTTACGGACTGGTATATTTCTTAATTCATGATGTATACATTCACCAAAGGTTTAAGTGGTTTAGACAATTGGATAGCAAATATTCTAGAGGAATATTACGTGCCCACGGAAGCCATCACGCTGTTCAAACCAAAGAAGACTGTGAATCTTTCGGTCTTCTTGTTGTGAATCCCAAGTTTTTCAAAAAAAGAAAACGAAAAGAGGAAGAAAAGAAAACTCAAGACAACAATAAGATATATATCTGATCTTATTTTTTCGTCTTATCCTATCTTTAAGCTATAAACTTATCTTTTGAAAGAAGCATACATAGTAGATGGATTGCGTACTGCATTTGGAAAATTCAGAGGCTCACTTTCCTCCATTAGAACAGATGACTTACTTGCCCACGTCATAAAAAATTTGGTTGCCAACAATCCTACGATTCCTCTAGATTCTTATGAGGACGTGATTATAGGTTGTGCCAACCAAGCAGGTGAAGACAACAGAAATGTTGCAAGAATGTCGGCTCTATTAGCAGGTTTACCTTGGTCTGTACCTGGTGAGACCATAAATAGATTATGTTCATCAGGCTTATCCAGTATAGTACATGCCAATCGAGCCATCAAAGCAGGAGATGCAGATATAATCATTAGCGGAGGAGTCGAACATATGACTAGAGCTCCATTGGTTATGTCTAAATCATCGAGACCATTTGGAGGAGACAACAAAATTTATGATAGTAGCTTCGGCTGGCGTTTTGTGAATTCGAAAATGGATAAAATCTATGGAACTGAGGCCATGGGCAATACAGCCGAAAATTTAGCGGATAAATATTCGATTAGTCGAGAAGATCAAGATGCATTCGCCTTTTGGTCTCAATCCAAAGCATCACACGCTCAACAATCTGGAAGACTAGCTAAAGAAATAGTACCAATAGAAATTCCTAGAAGAAAGCAAGACCCTCTAGTTTTTGATCAAGATGAATTTATTCGTCATGATACCAGTTTAGAGGCACTCTCGAAACTTCGTACTGTTTTCAAAGAAGGTGGAACCGTCACAGCAGGAAATGCCAGTGGTTTAAATGATGGTGCCGCTGCTGTGATCGTTGCTTCGGAAAAAGCTGTCCAAGATTATTCTCTGAAACCCTTAGCACGTCTTGTAAGCTCGGCTGTTGTAGGTGTAGAACCTAGAATCATGGGCATCGGTCCGGTTTACGCAACTAAAAAAGCTTTGACAAAAGCCAATCTTTCACTCGATGATATTGGTGTAATAGAACTCAATGAGGCTTTTTCGGCTCAAAGTTTGGCTTGCACCAGAGAATTAGGATTAAAAGATGACGACCCACGTGTAAATCCCAATGGAGGAGCTATTGCAATTGGTCATCCACTTGGTGTATCCGGTACAAGAATTTGTTACAGTCTCGCATTGGAATTGCATGAACAAAACAAACAATACGGTTTAGCTACCATGTGTATTGGTGTGGGTCAGGGCTATGCCATGGTCTTAGAAAAAGTATAATTTATCATTTCAGTCTAATTTTTACTCATGAAATACTCCAAACTACTTGAACCTCTTGATATAGGATTTACCCAACTAAAAAATCGCGTAATCATGGGTTCAATGCACACCATGCTGGAGGAAATTCCAGGAGGAAATAAGATGGCTGCTGCATTTTATGCTGAACGGGCCAAAGGTCAAGTTGGTTTAATTGTCACTGGTGGAATCGCTCCAAACGTGGAAGGAGGCGTTGCAGAAGGATCAGGCAAACTAACCAATCAAGAAGAGGCAGAACATCACAAAATAATTACGGAAGCCGTACATAAAGAAGGAGGAAAGATCTGCCTTCAAATTTTGCACACAGGGCGGTATGCCTATAGTCCGAAAGCCGTGGCTCCCTCTCCTATTCAAGCACCGATCAATATGTTTACGCCTCGAGAATTGACGCATGAAGATATAGAGCAAACAATAAGCGACTACATAAGATGCGCAAAATTATCAAAAGAGGCAGGATATGATGGCGTAGAAGTAATGGGATCTGAAGGTTATTTAATCAATCAATTTATTGTTCGACATACCAATAAGAGATCTGATCAATGGGGCGGCGCTTACGCGAATAGGATTCAGTTTCCCATAAGAATTGTAAAAGGCATACGAGAAGCGGTTGGCGACGACTTCATAATTATTTATCGACTGTCCATGCTAGACCTCATTAAGGATGGGAGCTCTTGGGACGAAGTAGTCATTTTAGCTAAAGAAATAGAGAAAGCAGGCGCTACAATTATCAATACTGGAATTGGCTGGCATGAAGCAAGAATACCTACCATTGGCTCTGTAGTACCTAGAGGTGGATTTGCCTGGGTTACTAAACGATTGATGGGTGAAGTTAATATTCCTCTTGTAGCAACCAATCGGATAAATACACCAGAAATTGCTGAGAAAATATTGAGTGAAGGATGCTCTGATATGGTTTCGATGGCTCGTCCTTTTCTCGCGGATTCTCAGTTTGTACAAAAAGCAATTGACGATAAAGCCGACGAAATAAATACTTGCATAGCCTGCAATCAAGCGTGTTTGGATCATACTTTCACCATGCAGCGATGCAGTTGTATTGTAAATCCAAGAGCCTGCTTTGAAACAGAATTAAATTATTTACCGACAATCTCTCCAAAAAAGATAGCTGTTATAGGCGGCGGTCCTGCTGGACTAGCAGCTGCATCTATTTGCGCTGAAAGAGGTCATGAGGTTCATTTATATGAAGCTCAAAGCAAATTGGGAGGCCAGTTTAACATGGCGAAAGTAATTCCAGGAAAAGAGGATTATGCGGAAACAATTCGCTATTACTCGAAAATGATGGAAAAGTTTGGCGTCGAAGTGTTTCTCAATACGAAAATAGAAATTAAGAATCTCGAAGATTTAGGCTACGACGAAGTTGTAATTGCCACAGGTGTAAATCCTCGGAAGTTAGAATTTGAAGGAATCGACCATTCCAAAGTTTTATCTTATCGAGATGTTCTACTAAATAATAAAGAGGTTGGAGAAAAAGTTGCGATTGTTGGGGCTGGGGGGATTGGATTCGATGTGGCTGAATACTTATCTCATGCCGACGAAAAACCTATGAAAACGAATCAATATATGGAAGAATGGGGCGTCGACATGGATTATTCAAATCCAGGAGCTACTGCCCTTCCGAATGAAACTCCGTCTCCTCGCAAAATATATTTACTCAAAAGATCACCAGGAAAACACGGTAAAAATCTTGGAAAAACGACAGGATGGATACATCGCTTGAGCCTCCAAAAGAAAAAAGTAGAAATGTTTTCGAGTTGTGAATATTTGAAAGTTTCCGATGAAGGCTTTTTAATTCGATCTGCGGATAACGAAAAACTATTAGATGTCGATAACATCATAATTTGCGCCGGACAAGAATCTCATGATCCTTACTCCACAGCTCTCAATATTTCTGGAAATGTTCATGTAATTGGAGGTGCGAAAAATGCAAAAGGTTTGGATGCCAAAAGAGCGATTAAGGAAGCCGCCGAATTAGCCGCTCGATTATAATTCTAGAAATTCAATTCTTCGACCCTGTCGCCATGAATAGCTTATGGCAAAAATGGAAATATATTTTATCATAATACAAACCTGAAAAGCCCATTCGATTCAGCTTGGAAAAATCATTAAGGAATAATTACCCAAACAAGGCCCGTCGTTTAGGCTTTCGCAAAATTATACCTAATTTGAAGCAGAATAACATTGCCCTTGGGGCAAAGCATTTTAATATTTTCTTTACTCAAAGTTTAATTTTTAAAACAACTGAATTAAGTTTGTTGTTTACTTCATATATCTCGATCAAATGAAATACCGTATTCAAAAAGTAGCTGTCCTAGGTTCAGGCGTTATGGGTTCTGGAATAGCTTGTCATCTAGCTAATATTGGCTTAGATGTGGTTATGCTAGATATTGTGCCTTTTAATCTTTCTGAAGAAGAGGCTAAGATTCCAGCTGCTCGAAATAGCCTGGTCAATGGTGCACTAAAAAGTGCATTAAAGTCCAAGCCAGCCGCTTTATACGATAAAGGATTTGCCTCCAGAATCAAGACAGGCAATTTTAGCGATGATCTTGAGATGATTTCCAATGCAGATTGGATAATAGAGGTAATCATCGAGAAGTTAGATTTAAAGCAGCAACTCTACGAGAAAGTTGAAAAGCACCGAAAAGAAGGATCACTAATTACTTCAAATACTTCTAGTATTCCAATTAGCTTATTGGCGGAAGGTCGATCAGCAGATTTTAAAGCGCACTTCTGCGGAACCCATTTTTTTAATCCACCCCGATATCTCCCCCTTTTTGAGGTTATACCTCACACCGAAACCAAAGATGAGGTTACCGATTTTTTTATGATGTATGGGGATATTTTCTTGGGTAAAAAAACCGTATTGTGTAAAGATACACCTGGATTTATCGGCAATCGAATAGGTGTACTTTCAGGAGTAAAAGTCGCGGAGCTAACGGAGAAATATGAGATGCGCATAGAAGAAGTAGATGCGATCACTGGCCCTCTAATCGCCAGACCAAAAACCGCTCATTACAGACTTCAAGACCTAGTCGGAATAGACACAGGTGCCAAGGTCACAGACTTTGTGTTGTCCAATACCACTGGAGATGAATATGTAGATAAAGTCAAAAATCAAAAGAGTCCAGCTTATATGGACTTTCTACTAGAAAATAAATTTCTTGGAAATAAGACGAAGAAAGGATTTTACGAAAAGACTAGTCAAAAAGACGAGAAAGGAAGAAAAATAATCAATGCCTTAAATCTGAAAACTTTGGCCTACGAGCCATCGGTCAAACCAAGGCTAGCTGCTGTCGGTGAAGCTAAAGGCATTGAGTTGATTGACAAAAGATTGGCTACCTTAATCGGAGGTGCTGAAAGAGAAAATAAATTTCTCAAAGAATATTTTGCTTTCCTATTCGCGTATGCGGCAAACAGGATCCCAGAAATATCCGATCAATACTATAGTGTTGATGATGCGATGAGAGCGGGATATATGTGGGATTATGGACCTTTTGAATATTGGGACTTAGTTGGTTTTGAAAAAGGATTGGAACTAGCCAAAGAATGTGGAGAGTCAATGCCGGCATGGATAAGCGAAATGCAATCTAGCGGAGCAGGTAAATTCTATAAATGGGAAAATGGTACGCGTAAATACTACAATTTAAATTCTAAAAAATACGAAGCTGTACCAGGTACTGAAGGAATGATCATCCTTGACGGTCTTCGAGAAAAAGCACCGGTGCTTAAGAATAGCGAATGCGTAGTGCACGATATAGGAGATGGTGTAATGTGTCTCGAATTTACAAGTAAGAGCAATTCTATTGGTGAAGGCATCGGTACTGGTTTACATGATGCTATCCGTCTTGCTGAGAGTGAAGGCTGGAATGGAATCGTGATTGGAAACAATGCTAAAAACTTTACGGTCGGGGCCAACTTGATGCCGGTGGGTATGATGGCTATGCAAAAACAGTTTGACCAGCTTGACAAAATGGTCAATGATTTTCAGCAGCTTACCATGCTCTGTAGAACATCTAAAATTCCGGTTGTAGTTGCTACACAAGGATATGTCTTCGGTGGAGGTTGTGAAATATCAATGCATTGTGATGCAGGTTTCTATGCTGCCGAATCGTACATCGGGTTGGTTGAAGTTGGAGTAGGTCTCATTCCAGGAGGAGGGGGAACCAAAGAAATGGCACTACGAGCATCGGATGCATTCTTTGAGGGGGATGTACAAATCCCTACCCTCATCAATCACTTTAAGCCTATTGCGACGGCAACGGTAGCCACTTCAGCGCATGAAGCCTACAATCATCATCTATTGCTCAAAACTAAAGATGAGGTTTGTGTAAACGGACCACGAAACATCTTTAAGGCGAAAGAAAAGGTTTTGGAATTGGCCAAAAATTATGTCGCGCAAGTTCCTCGCCAAGATGTGACGGTATTGGGAAGAACGGGATTATCGGCTCTTTACTCAGCGATAAACGAATTTAGATTAGGTATGTATATGTCTGATTATGATGTAGAAATAGCTCGTAAAGTGGCCTACGTGATTTGTGGTGGAGATTTGACAGGAAGTCAGAAAGTAAGTGAACAATATTTATTAGATATAGAAAGAGAGGCGTTTTTGAGTTTATTGGGCAATCAAAAAACATTGGATCGTATCCAGCACATAT
>JAHDHU010000093.1 GCA_020631135.1 Saprospiraceae bacterium
TTTAATAGAAGCTGATAAGAATTTGCCTCTTCTCCTTTTTGACATAGATTAAATCAGTTTCGAGACGATTCTTCCGCATTTTTCATGATATTCATCAATGGTCTAAATCTTGACCATTATCTAGTGACTGGGAAATTGATCAATGCATTGCCATTTTGGCACAAAAGAATAATGATATGTTTGAAAATATGATTTACATGGGTCCGGAAGATGAAAATGATATGTTACCCATGTTTTCAGTAGCGGATGAAGATGAAGACGCCATAAATAAAGAGGAGGTCGCTGAAACACTGCCACTGTTGGCCTTAAAAAATACCGTAATGTTTCCTGGAGTGGTTATACCGATTACTGTAGGACGAGACAAGTCAATAAAAGCTGTAAAAAGAGCGGACAAACTAAACAAGACCATAGCAGTAATCTCTCAAAAAGAGGTCAACACAGAAGACCCAAGAATGGAAGATTTACATTCCATAGGAACAATAGCTCGGATTCTCAAAATATTGAAAATGCCAAATGGCAGTACTACGGTCATTCTTCAAGGAAGATCTAGATTCCAATTGCTAGGATTTGCGCAGGAAGATCCCTTCATCATTGCGCGTCTTAGATCGATTAAAGATCAAGTACCAAAACGCAATATGGAGTTTAATGCCAGTCTTTCTTCTGTAAAAGACATGGCAAAAAAAATAATCGAACTATCACCACAAATTCCTTCGGAGTCTGTGGTCATGTTGCAAAACATCAAGAACAAAGGATTCTTGCTAAATTTTATTGGATCCAACCTCAATGTTGATGTAACTAAAAAACAAGAACTTTTAGAGCAAAATGATTCATTGGCGAAAGCCAAAGAACTGATGGCACATATGGACAAAGAACTCCAAATGCTGGAGCTGAAAAGTCAAATAGAAAGTAAGGTTCGAGGAGATATTGAAAGGCAACAAAGAGATTATTTTCTTAATCAGCAGCTCAAAACCATACAAGAAGAATTGGGCCAAAGCCCTCAAGATGAGGATCTCTTAAAATTAGCGGAAAGAGCCAAAAAGAAAAATTGGCCTGAAAATATAGCCAAGGCTTTTAATAAAGATTTGGCCAGAGCCAAAAGAATGAATCCGCAGGTGGCGGAATATAGTGTAACCCTCAATTATTTAGAATTGATGTTGGACTTGCCATGGCAGGAA
This sequence comes from Saprospiraceae bacterium, assembly GCA_020631135.1. Taxonomy (GTDB): domain Bacteria; phylum Bacteroidota; class Bacteroidia; order Chitinophagales; family Saprospiraceae; genus JAHDHU01. The sequence goes on from JAHDHU010000093.1 coordinate 1,176, forward strand.
TATACAGAAGACAATTTCGATCTTAAAACCGTAAAGAAAGTTTTGGATAACGATCATTATGGACTGGATGATGTCAAAGAAAGGATCATAGAGCATCTTGCTGTTCTTAAACTTAAAGGCGATATGAAAGCACCTATCATTTGTCTAGTTGGTCCTCCGGGAGTAGGAAAAACCAGTTTAGGTAAATCCATCGCCACAGCATTGCGAAGGAAATTTATCCGAATGTCTTTGGGTGGTCTTCACGATGAAAGTGAGGTAAGAGGTCATCGTAAAACTTACATCGGCGCCATGCCAGGAAGAATAATTCAATCCATTAAAAAGGCTAAATCTTCTAATCCAGTTTTTATCCTGGACGAAATAGATAAAATAGGAAAGGATTTTAGAGGTGATCCTTCTTCCGCACTGTTGGAAGTTCTAGATCCTGAGCAGAATGAAACTTTCCATGACAATTATTTGGAGCATGATTATGATCTTTCTAAGGTCTTATTTATTGCTACTGCAAATTCTTTGAGTACGATACAACCGGCGCTTTTGGATAGAATGGAAATCATTCAAATTAGTGGATATTCAACCGAAGAGAAAGTGGAAATTGCGAAGAAACACTTGATTCCAAAACAAAGAAAAGAACATGGCATTAAGGCCTCAGATATTAAATTAAATAATTCCATAATTACTAAGATTATTAGAGAATACACTCGCGAATCTGGCGTGAGGGGATTGGATAGACAAATGGCTTCTGTGATGAGAGGTGTTGCCAAAAGAGTAGCCATGGAAGAGAAATATGATGTCAATTTAAAAGCAGAGGTAATAAAAGATTACCTAGGACCTTCCAAATTTTCTACCGATAAAATTGCCAATATTAAATCTCCTGGAGTTGCAGTGGGATTGGCATGGACAAGAGTAGGTGGAGATATTTTATTTATTGAAGCCAGTTTGAGTAAAGGCAAAGGAAAGTTGACCTTAACGGGAAATTTAGGTGACGTTATGAAAGAGTCAGCAACCACTGCTTTGAGTTTCTTAAAATCCAAGTGTTCTGAATTTGGAATAGATCAAAAAGTTTTTGAAGAAACGGATGTTCATATCCATGTTCCTGAAGGAGCCATTCCTAAAGATGGGCCAAGTGCCGGGATCACCATGTTAAGCGCACTCGTTTCAGCCTTTACCAAAAAGAAAATAAAACCATTGGCCATGACTGGAGAGATTACCCTTCGCGGGAAAGTTTTACCAGTTGGAGGAATCAAAGAAAAAATATTAGCAGCTAAAAGAGCAGGATTAACCACAGTTATGATGTGTGAAGAAAATAAAAAGCATGTTGAGGAGGTGAATCAGCAATATTTAAAAGGCATGAAGTTTATATACGTAAACAGGATGGAGGAGGTAATACAGCATGCTTTGTAAAATTGTATCGATTTAGCAGTTAAGACTATGTTAAACAATGTGTATCATTGTCAAGTGGAAAGATGCTTGCGTTATTTAGTTGTTCCATTTAATTTATGACTCGAATAATATTTTTCATAGTTGTTCTTTTTATAGCCTTAAATGGCTTTGCCCAAGAGGTAGATAAAGATCGTGTAATTCAGTTTTCAGGGCTGGTAGTTACCGAAGGACCCAGCGGTGAGCCTACTCCTTTGCCCTATACTTCTATTGCCATTAAAGGAACCAGCAGAGGAACAGTCTCCGATGTGTATGGATTCTTTTCTTTCGTCGCTTTAGCTGGTGATACGGTTGTTTTTTCGAGAATAGGTTTTAGAACTGTTGAAAAAGTTATCCCTGATTCCTTGCTAATAGATCGGTATTCGTGGCAACAAATAATGACCGAAAATGATTACTTATTACCGGAAGCGGTTATTCTGCCTTGGCCAAGTAGAGAGCATTTTAAATTTGATTTTTTAGCCATTGATATTTCAGATGAACTTCGAGCCAAAGCGGATGAAAATTTAGCGGCGAATGTGCTAAACGAATTGCGTTACACGATACCAGTAGATGGGGGAGAGACCTATTCTTTAGAGTTTCAAAAACAACAGCAGGAATATATTTATGCGGGCCAATTTAAACCTCAAAACATCTTCAATCCAATTGCTTGGAAGCAGTTTATCGATGCTTGGCGACGTGGCGACTTCAAAAAGAAGAAGACTAAGTGATCTCAAGCTTTGCTTGAGAATTTGATATGGTAAATGCATATCAAATAACGCAGGAACTGCGGCGCCCCTGCCCCAGCTACGATACAAAAGGTTAAATATTTTAATTGAAAATATTATAAGGATTAGTTTGAAAGAATGATCTCAAGCTTTGCTTGAGAATTTGATATGGTAAATGCATATCAAATAACGCAGGAACTGCGGCGTCCCTGTCGCAGCATGAAAATTTTATAGTTTTTTAGTTCGATTTTAAAAGAGTAACTATTCTGCTATTCGTATCCAAAATGAACCTCCATGCCTTTCGACAGTTTCCATTCTTTTGTTTTGCCATAGGTCTTCTAATTGTTTAGAAAGAGTTGGGTCTTCTGAAACAAAATAGTTGGGAAACAAGACCTCATATTTTTTAGGATTGGCCATGAGATAAAAAGCCAAACCATATTGTTCAGAATAAGCTCGATCGCACATGTCCTGAGGATAGTCATAAGGAAGATAAATATCATGGATATGAACGATGACACCTTTTTTTAACTGAGGTAAAGTTTCCATAAAAAATACCATTGAATCCGAATTGGGTAATATTCGATGCGAGTTATCGATAAATAAAACATCATTCGCTTCTAAGATATCTTGTAAGGGTATTTCCAATTTTTCGAATGGTGTGCGATAAACCTCATTGGCAAGCTCGTCTATTTCCACTCGTGGAAAAGGATCGATAGATATGATTTTAGTCTTCAACTCATGATCGGTTTTCGCCTTGTATGCAACCTTCGTTGAATTTCCCGAGCCGACTTCAATGTATTTATTTGGCTTTAATTCTGTTAAAAAGGTATAAATCATGGCAATATCTAAGCCTGGTAAAAAGCCGTTGTTCCATACTGGATTTTTAGGATTTTTTTCTTCTCCTTGGAGTTTGATAGACCATAAGGATTCCTTATGGCTAATTGCTTTTTCTATCCAAGCGCTGTATTGATTTCTATTGCCTTCAATAATCTGATTTAATCCTTCATGTGCATTTTTGCCTTGCCCATAACGGGGTTTAAAATCTACCTTGTAATCAAGAAATAGGTTTTGAAATTTTGGATTTAAAAAGCGGTATAATGATTTTATCATTTATTCAACATTTGGAATAAGTGCGGGACGCTGAGAAATTTCATGATAACAAATAACGTCTTCACAAAAGTAATGAGCCACCATGCTTTTACGCATTAGCCCTTTTTGTTTAATTGGATCTCCGCCATGAAGCAAATTTGCATGCCATATAAATACATCACCTGGTTCGGCATAAAAGTATTCTTTCTTCAATTGATGCTCCTTAATTAATTCTTCGATCTTGTCTTCATACTTCTTGTACGAGTTTTTACCAATCACCCATCGATTGTTGCCGCTATCATAATCTTGGCAAGTAATATAAGGCAACTTATGACTTCCTGGATAGTAAAACAGCGGACCATTGTTCTCAGAAGTTTTCTCCAAAGCTGTCCATGCTGCAATTAGATAGCCCTCAGGTTCAGTGGTCATATGAATTGAATCGGAATGGGCTTTTTGTTCAGATCCTTCTATGAAGTTTATTGTGTGAAAAGGTGCGATTTGCTTCCCCATTATAAAATTCAACAATTCCAATAACTTTTTATTTCTAAAGTATTCTTTATCGATCAACTCGGAATACTTAAATGACTCCATGATCTTTTTTCCAGTATAATTGAAATTGACTTTGTCTGAATGGATTAAGGTCTCAATTTCCTGATTTAACCGATCTACTTCCTCTTGATTATAAAACCCCTTCAAGACCATAAAACCTTCGTTTATAAAATTGTCTAGATTTTCTTTTAAATCAAATGAAGCTTGCTTGTAGAAGGAGGAAGTTGTAAGTTTTTCTTTCCCTGTTGGTCGATCCAGCCATGGTATATCAGATGAACTAATTTCAAAATCAGATTTTCCGATTGAAGAGAAAATGCTTTTTTGTAGGCCGTACTTCTCATAAATCGATTGATTGCGTTGGAGCTTTTTTCTATTGAGTAGATTGTTAATGTAATAGATAAATTTATACGAGCGTAAATGACCTGAATATTGAGATATCCATTTTTTAATTGCTCCCATAAATCAAAGATGGTTTATTAATGTTTGCTTAGCTACTTTTACACGCTAAAAATAAGCTTAGTTGTCCTAATACATTGGCTAAATTTTTGATTTAAGTTAAACACATGAAGGTTACAGATTATATCAAAGCAGCAGAAGGACGCACTTTAATATCTTTTGAAGTATTGCCACCACTAAAAGGTGGAAGAATGGAGGATATTTTTACCTCTTTGGACCCCTTGATGGAATTTAAGCCTCCTTTTATTGATGTAACCTATCATCGACAAGATTTTATCTACGAAAAAAGAGAATCAGGTTTTTTTGAGAAGGTATCGGTAAGAAAACGACCTGGTACCATCGGCATTTGTGCATCCATCATGCATCGATATGGCGTAGATGCTGTTCCACATCTCATTTGCGGTGGTTTTACCAAAGATGATACAGAAAATGCCCTTATAGATTTGAATTTTTTAGGAATCAATAATGTACTTGCTTTGCGAGGAGATCCTCGAAAATTTGATGGAAAATTTGTTCCCGAACCTGGAGGTAATCATTACGCTCTGGATTTGGTAAAACAAGTGCAAAATATGAATGAAGGAAAATATCTTGATTCTACAATTGATGACGGTGCTACTTCGGATTTTTGTATTGGGATTGCAGGTTACCCTGAAAAGCACTTCGAATCTCCTAACATGGAGTTGGATTTAGAATTTACTAAGAAAAAGATCGAAGCCGGGGCAGATTATATCGTTACACAAATGTTCTTTGACAATCAAAAATATTTTGATTACGTTAAAGCTTGCAGAGCGGCGGGTATAACAGTTCCAATTATTCCTGGATTAAAACCTTTGACCAAACGATATCAGTTAAATTCTATTCCGAGAATGTTTTACATTAACATGCCTGATGGTTTAGTGAAGGAAGTGCTCAAATGTGGAGATGATAAAAAAGCAATAAAGCAAGTCGGTATTGAATGGTGCAGCGCACAGTCCAAAGAGCTAAAAGAGTTTGGTGTGCCTTGCTTACATTATTATACCATGGGTGATGCCAAAACCATAACTAAAGTCATAGAAGGGATTTAGGCTATTTGGCAAAAAGGTGAAAAATCACTTCTCCTCGTGTATTAAATTCAATAGCAGGTAAGGGCAGTTTAAAAATATTTAAGGTCGTAAAAAGCGATTTGAGAAAAGGATTTTTTACTCTAATTCTAGTAAAATCTACATCCAATCCTAAGTAGAATTGCTGATATCTTTCATAGGAGTAATCCAAAACAAAAAGGTCATTATCTATTTCCCATTCGTTCTCAAATCCACCAAACATATTTTCAGCTCCGTATCCTATAGCGACATTTAGCCAAGGTGGAATTTTTGTATTCTCTGAAGCAAATGAAGCTAGATTGAAAGAAGCCCAAATGATTTGTGCGTTGTAGTCTTTGAGATATCTTTCAGCCCAACTTTTACCGTACAATGCATTTGCACGTTCATTTAAAGAAGTTGAAGCACTTCCAGATTGTGAATTGATGTTTTGAACTGTCGGATATTTTTTTGGCCACGAGGATACTTCAAAATGAATTCTTTGTTCACCCCAATGTTTTTGTTGAAAATAAAAAGCAGCAAGACCAGCATTGTTCATCGCAAAGTCTCCCCACGACCATCCCCACTGGGAAGAAAAACCATCCATTACTTCAATGGTGGTTTGAAAAAGGGCAGCACAAATTAATCCGGTGTTGATAGATTGTTTTTCCGAGAGGCCAGTCCATTTTGCTCCTTTGTAGCAAAGCGCGGCTTGAAAATGGCTTGTGTAAAAATGACCATACTTATCCATGTTTTCCCATTCACCCCAATCATTGAAAAAATGAAAAGATTCTTGGGGATATTGTTTGTACCAGGAATTGTATAGTCCAATTGAAAAACCAGTATAGGTAGTAGCTGAAACACCCAAAGCCCAGTTAAATCTTTTTTTATTAAGGCTATCCGCAGGTGTAAATATGGAAGACAATTTTGACGATTGTGCTTGTGCATTCGCGAATGCGAAAAGTAAAATTGCTATAAAAATGAGCTTCTTCGTAGCTATAGAGATTTTAATGGATTAAGAAGTCTGTTGTTAAAGTTAGGTCCTTTTCGTGAGCTGTAGTCTTCTCTTTGGTCTTCATCGATACTTTTAATACCAAAATATTTGCTCTGCGGATGACTAAAATACCATCCTGAAACCGAAGCAGCTGGATACATTGCAAAGTTCTCAGTTAGGTTTATTCCCAAATTTTCTTGAACATTTAGAAGTCTAAATAATTTTTCTTTTTCTGAATGTTCTGGACATGCAGGATAGCCCGGAGCTGGACGAATCCCTTGATATTTTTCATTTATCAATTCCTCATTTGAAAAAGTTTCGGCTTCGCTATAGCCCCAATATTCAGTCCTGATTTTAGCATGAAGTAATTCTGCAAAAGCCTCGGCTAATCGATCGGCTAAGGCTTTCAATAATATCGCGTTATAATCATCATTTGCTTTTTCGAAGGCTTTAACATGTTCTTCAATTCCTAATCCTGTAGTGACAGCAAAAGCTCCAATGTAATCTTCTTTTTTGGTCGAAGTTGGTGCGATAAAGTCAGATAAGCTAAAATAGCTAAGACCATCCGCTTTTTTCGTTTGTTGTCTTAACTGACAAAGCGTTTCGGAAAATTTATTTCTTTCCTTGTCATTATAAACTACAATGTTGTCTTTGTCATCAGCATTCGCAGGAAAAATTCCAAATGCAGCCTTAGCAGTTAGCCATTTTTCTTTAATTATTTGACCAAGCATTTTTTGAGCATCATCAAATAGCTTGGTGGCCTCTTCACCAACAACAACATCCGATAATATTTGAGGATACTTTCCAGCCAATTGCCAGCTTTTAAAGAAAGGAGTCCAATCTATATATTGACTTATTTCTTCTAGAGAATAATCATCAAAGTATTTTATACCCACAAAATTTGGAACCGGAACATTGTAATTGTTCCAATCCAATTGCAATTTATTTTTTCTCGCTTCTTCTAGCGAAACAAACTTTTTACGTCCTTGAGTCGCTAGTCGCTTTTCACGCAAAGTGGCATAAGCAGATTTATATTCTAAAACGGTGTCTGCATGATCATCGCCCAGAAGGGCACTCACCACTGGAACACTTTTGGAAGCATCCAAGACATGGGCTACAGGTCCGTTGTAGGCTGGATCTATTTTGAGCGCTGTATGTGTTTTGCTCGTTGTAGCTCCTCCAATCAAAAGTGGGATTTTAAATCCTTGTCGCTCCATTTCTTCTGCTACATAAACCATTTCGTCCAATGAAGGAGTGATTAACCCACTCAGCCCAATGATATTTACATTTTCTTCTTTGGCTTTTTTCAAAATTTTGTCTGCACTTACCATGACACCCAGATCGATAATATTGTAATTGTTACATGCAAGCACAACACCTACAATGTTTTTACCAATATCATGAACATCACCTTTGACGGTGGCTAGTAAAATCTTGCCTTTTTCGGATTGATCTCCAGAGCGTTTCTTTTCCTCTTCAATAAATGGAGTAAGGTAAGCCACCGCTTGTTTCATTACTCTAGCAGATTTGACCACTTGCGGTAAAAACATTTTTCCTTCGCCAAATAGATCACCGACGATACCCATGCCGTCCATTAGCGGACCTTCGATTACCTGTAAGGCTGCAGGTAGTGTTTGACGCACTTCTTCGACATCTTCTTCAATAAATTCAGTAATGCCTTTGACCAAAGAATGATTGATTCGTGATCGAACATCTTCTTCTCTCCATTTCAAATCCTTAGC
>JAHDHU010000094.1 GCA_020631135.1 Saprospiraceae bacterium
ACCGAAGGGTTTCCAGTAGGACATTTTGTTGGTTATAAAACAGATGGTTTATTCAGATCTCAAGAAGACATCTTTTCTCACATAAGTAGTACTGGAGAAGTTTTGCAACCTAACGCATCTCCAGGTGATATTCGATTCGTGGATGTCAACGGAGATGGAGTCATCAATACCGATGATATTACGGACATTGGAAGTCCTTGGCCGGATCACATCATTGGTTTTACATTCTCTGCGAGTTACAAGGGATTTGATTTGAGTGCAGTACTTGGTACGCAATTGGGTCACGATATATATAGAACCTACGAGCGGTCAGACATCACTTATACCAATTATCAAGATTTTTGGTTGGATCGTTGGACTCCAGAAAATCCCAATGGTTCGTTACCAAGATTGGTTTCTAATGATCCCAACAATAATCAACGACCTTCGGATTTTTATGTTGAAGATGGTTCGTTTTTACGTTTGAGAAATATTCAATTGGGATATTCATTACCCGATCGATTGATTAAAAAGGCAAGATTGAATGGATTTAAAATCTACCTTTCTGCTAATAATTTATTTACTGTGACCAACTACAGAGGCTTTGATCCTGAGATTGGTACTACCGGTTGGATTTTAGATACCGGAATTGATAAAGGATTTTATCCATCCAATAAAACCATTGGTGGAGGAATTAAAATCACATTATAAAATTTAGAAAATAAGAATTATGCGCATTGATAAATTATTTTTATTTCTTTTGGTTTCGCTTCTTTTCGTTACTTGTTCTAGTGAAGATTTAGAAGTAGAGCCGGTGAATGAGTTTTTATCTGAAAACTTTTACCAAACAGAAGATCAGGTTTTTGCTGCTTTGGTTGCAGCCTATGATCCAATAGGATGGACCATGGCATTTGGAAACTGGGTTTCTGAGGTGATGTATGGAGAAATTAGATCGGATAACGCGAACGCAGGAGGAGACCCGTCGGATAACGATCAACCCGGTTGGCAAGAATTTGATGATTTTAGAAATACTAATACCAATACCGTTATTCATCCGATGTATCGTAGATTTTATATCGGGATCTTTAGATCAAATTTGGTCATTCATCAACCACAGTTTACTTCGCCAATTTTGGATGGTTATCAGGCAGAGGCGAAATTTTTAAGAGCTTATTATCACTTTGAACTATTTAGACATTTTGGTCCAATTCCTGTAGTGACAGAATTACTTACACCTGAAGATGTAGACTTACCACGAAATACATTGACTGAAGTATTTACAGCGATCGAATCCGATTTGTTGGAGGCAATCAGTATTTTACCTATTTCAGTTTCTTCTTCTGAAACGGGAAGAGCTACGAAAGGAGCAGCTCAAGCTTTGTTAGGAAAAGTGTATTTGTATTGGGCAGATCTATTAGGAGATGATTCTTCGCGTTTTAATCAAGCTGCAGATCAACTCAAATCAGTAGTGCAATCAGGAGCATATAACCTATTGGATGAGTATGAATCTCTTTTTGTTTTTGGCTTAAAGAACCCATCAGAGTCTGTATTTGAAATTCAGAAATCAAATTTATGGCCAAGCGATTGGGGATGGTTTGAAGGAATCGAAGGAAATGGAATGGTACAATTATGTGGAGTGAGAGGTCTATGTGATGCGCACCCTGACTATCAGGAAGGATGGGGATTTATGTTGCCAACTCAAGGATTGTATGATTTCTATCTTCCAGACGATGCGTACAGAAGAGATGTTTCAATCATTACGGTTGACGAATTAGGACAAGACATTGCCGACGCCGGTGGAATGTGTGATGTTGTTGTAGATTTGACGCAGTCGAATCCAATTGATTATACCGGATATTGGCAAGAAAAATACTCCAATTTCAAAGCGTATCAAGGCAATAATGTGAATGGAGGAGACCCTAATCTTACCAAAGATGACAATATCTACTCTATAAGATATGCAGATGTATTGTTGATGCTAGCAGAAGCATTGGTACGAGGTACCGGTTCTGACAGCGAAGCGATGCAATACATTGATGAGGTAAGAGAACGAGCAGCTGGTCCTGGAGACAATACTGGAAGCTATAGAACTGCACAGCAATTAATGAGCGATGAAGGATGGTCTTTGCTTGATGTAATTTGGTACGAGAGAAGAGCTGAGCTAGCGATGGAAGGTGATCGATGGTTTGACCTCGTTCGTTCTGGTAGAGCGAGTAAGGCATTATTTGCAGGAGATGATATAAGAGAAACCAATTTTGATGAAAACATTCATCTTTGGTTACCCATTGCATTACAAGAAACAACAGTGGCTTCAAGTCTGACAGAATATCCAGACGCAAGCTTATTTCAATAATATTTTGATAACAAATTAAATTAGTATTATGAATAAACTATTATCAAACAAAACATTTTGGATACAATTAATTATCCCAGTTTTTGCATGCTTTTTTATTGTCGGTTGCGGCGACGACGATGAGCCAGGCGGTGGCGGTGGTGGAACTGAAGACCCAATCGCTAGCTTTCAATATGAAATTGATGCCGATGATTTTCTAACGGTACAATTCTCAAATTTCTCTCAAAATGCCAATGGATATTCTTGGGATTTTGGTGATGGAGCATCTTCTGACGAAGAAAGTCCTAGTCATACCTATGCTGCCGGTGGTTCATACACTGTTACACTAACAGCAAGTAATGATGCAGGTACTTCTTCAATGAGAAGTGAATCATTTACATTAACAGACCCTAATGCAGCACTTAAGTTGTTGACTGGGGAGACATCTAAAACATGGAAGTTGTTCAGAGAAGGAACTTCAATGTCATTAGGACCAAATGCTGATAGCCCAGCAGAATGGTGGTCTGGCTTGCAAAATGACGGTTCTAGACCCTGTCTTTATGAGCAGGAATTTACATTTAATTTAGATGGTTCTTATACCTTCGATGACAAAGGAATGTTTTGGGCTGAGTTTGGAGTATTTAATAATGTAGCAGACTGCGATCAAAACATTACTGAAGAACAATGCTTTGACGCAACAGCAGCTAATATGGTAAACGCTTGTGGCGATGATGTATCAGCATGGTTGTCAGGAACACATAATTTTGACTACAATACCGCAACTGGTGAGTTAACGTTAACTGGTATGGGAGCATGGATTGGTATTCCAAAACTAGGAACTGATGGCGAAGTACTTACTCCTGCAGGTCTAGTGACAACACAAATTTCTATTGAAGAATTTGATGGGTATGATGTAATGACTGTTGTTTTTGATTATGGTGGAGCTTACTGGCCAATAAGATATGCAAGCTACAGTGATTCAAGTTTAGAGCCAGCTCTAGAAACAGAAGCACAAGAATTTGGTGAAGATTGGGATGATATCTCGCCTGCTTCAGGGGACTTAGCTACCTCATTCATGGATGCATCAGCAGGTACCTTAGATACCATTCTTTCTGCAACGGGCATTGTTTATGGTGTTGCTGATCCAGCAGATGGTTCTGCTCTTTGTGGTGAGTTTATCCGAACAGATGCACAGTTCCAAGAATTGCAATTGCAGACCTCTCCAGATAAGAGAGACATCAATTTCGAAAATCTTACATCGGTATCATTAGACGTATATTTCCCAAGTTCAAATGATTACACTACAGCATTGACTAAAAATGTAATCATTGGTTTTTCTGATAGAAGTAAGACAGAACAGTGGTGGACGGATCACCAGCAGTTTGAGTTAGACGGTACTGACTTAGCAGAAGACGAGTGGATCACAGTGACATTCGAATTAAATGCACCTACATTCGTAGCAATTCCTGATAATGGCGCAACTCCTTACGATAGAAATGATTACGATACAGTATTTATTAATATTGGAAGTAGCAATCACACCGATACAGGAACTTTTTATGTAAGAAATCTAAGATTAGATTGATATAGAAATCAATTGAATTGTTTCAAACAAAATATCAATTGATTCGTTTTTAAGGTATAGGGGCGTTCTTATTTTAGAATGCCCTTTTTTATCATTAAAATATTTACTGTGAAAAATTATATCTATTATTTAATACTAAGTTTGATTGTTATTTCTTGCGGAGATTCTGAAGAACCAATGGTCGAACCAACACTGCCTTCCGTTTCATTAGAGCCGTTAAACGTATCTGAAGGAAATCAAGATAAATCCATTTTTGCAAGCGTACGTTTATCAAAAGCCTCACAACAAGAAGTTACTATTTTTGTGGAAACTTCTAATGGATCTGCGGAAGCAAATGTTGATTATCTACCCATTTCGAGAAGTGTGGTTTTTCAGGCAGGAGTAGTACAAGAAAATATTAAATTGGATATACTTGGTGATGAAGACTCAGAGCAGGATGAAGACTTTACGTTGACTATTACCAATGCAAGTGGGGCAACAATAGGAACAGGTTCTGTATCTGTTGTTATTGAAAATGATGACTTGGGCAATGGAGTTGTTGTGATACCACCTACAGGTTATTCTACACCAGAAACTTACGATGGAATGAATCTAATCTGGAGCGATGAATTCGTAGGCGATAAACTCAACGAAGCATTTTGGTGCTATGAAATTGGAAATGGCGATTGGGGCTGGGGTAATAATGAGTTAGAATTTTATCAAAGAGATAATACCTCAATCGTAGACGGCCATTTAGTTATTGAAGCTAGAGAAGAATTCATTAACGGTTTTAATTATACGAGCTCTAGACTTATAACAAGGGATAAATTTGAATTCACACATGGACGAGTCGATATTAGAGCAGTGCTCCCTGAAGGACAAGGAATTTGGCCTGCACTTTGGATGCTTGGAGAAAATATAAGCAGTGTCGGTTGGCCTAGATGCGGGGAAATCGACATCATGGAACTGATTGGTCACCAACCTTCAACAGTACATGCGACTGTTCATTATGCCAATCCCGGTGGAGACCGAATTATGAATGGCAGTTCCACCAATCTTTCAGGTGGGAAAAAGTTCTCAGATGAATTTCATGTCTTTTCAATCTTATGGGAAGAAGATAGAATCCGATTTTATTTAGATGATGTTCAATACCACTCGATAACAAGGTCAAGTCTTGGAGGACAAAATCCATATCCATTCAATGATCCATTTTTCTTCATATTTAATGTTGCAGTTGGAGGGACATGGCCGGGATCACCTGATGCAACTACTGTATTTCCGCAACATATGATTGTGGATTATGTGAGGGTTTTTCAACCAGAATAATAAAAACAAAATACTTTGATCAAAATAAAAAATAATAAGGGAGTTGTATTTCTAAAGCAAATACAACTCCTATTATTTTTACTTCTGCTTTTGGGTTCTCAAGCATTTGCCCAATCTTTTTTAAAAACAGAAGGCAAGAAAATTATAAACGAACAAGGCGAAGAAGTGCTTTTAAGAGGCATGGGGCTCGGAGGATGGATGGTCCAGGAGGGCTATATGTTGCAGACCGCATCGTTCGCAAATCCACAACACCAAATTCGAGCAAGAATAGAAGATTTAATTGGTGTCGATAATACCAATCTATTTTATAATGCCTGGTTAGAAAATCATGTATCGTATGAGGATATAGCCGCATTGTCTTCTTGGGGTTTCAATTCGGTGCGATTACCAATGCATTATAATTTATTTACACTCCCCATTGAGGAAGAAACAGTAGCAGGAGAGCAAAGCTGGTTGGATAAAGGCTTCGAACTTACTGATCGACTATTGGAATGGTGTGAGGAATTTGAAATGTATCTTATTTTAGATCTACACGCAGCACCTGGAGGGCAAGGTTATGATCAAGGAATATCTGATTACGACCCTTCCAAACCGTCATTATGGGAAAGTAGTGCGAATCAAGAAAAGACCGTCGCCCTATGGAGAAGGTTAGCAGAGCACTATAAAGATGAACCTTGGATCGGGGGATATGATCTGATAAATGAACCTAATTGGGATATGGATCAAAACAAACCATTAAAGGATCTTTATCAAAGAATTACAGATACAATACGAGAGGTAGATACTAAACACCTCATTTTTATAGAAGGCAATTGGTTTGCCAATGACTTTACAGGTCTTACTCCACCATGGGACAACAATATGGTATATTCTCCACATAAGTATTGGTCGATTAACGACCAGGCTTCCATTCAATGGGTATTGAATATTCGTGATAATTTTAATATTCCTCTGTATTTAGGAGAAAGTGGCGAAAACTCAAACGTCTGGTTTAAAGATGCCATAGAATTACTTGAAGAAAATGATATAGGTTGGGCGTGGTGGCCAATGAAAAAAATAGAAGCTATTGCTGGACCTCTATCCGTGGAAAAGACAGCTGGCTATCAGCAACTTTTGGATTATTGGTCAGGAAATGGTCCCCGACCGGATACCTTGCAGGCGTTCGAAATATTAATGGATTTGACGGAAAAACTGAAATATAATAATTGTCGATTTCAAGCTGATGTTATTGATGCCATGTTTCGTCAGCAAGAAAATACAGTGACATTACCATTCAGCAATAATAATGTTCCCGGAGTTGTCTATGCAACCAACTATGATATGGGTAGTATAGGAAGCGCCTATTTCGATACCGAAAGTGCTACCTATCACGTTTCAACAAATAATTACACCGCTTGGAACAACGGATGGGCTTATCGCAATGATGGAGTGGATATAGAGATATGTGAGGATGACATTAATACCAATGGATATAATGTTGCCTGGATAGACGAAGAGGAATGGTTGAAGTATTCTTTAAATGTCCAAAGAGAAGGAATTTATGATGTACGAATGCGGGTCGCTTCTTCTGACGGAACGGGTGGGTTGTTTTTTGAAATCGATGAATCTAAAGCCTCAGAAATATATCCGATTCCTGCAACAGGAGATTTTCAAAATTGGCAAAATTTAACAATACCTAATCTCTTTTTACAAGAAGGTACCGAGGAAGTTGTTTGTAGATTTACAACGGGCGGATTTAATTTAAGTAGCTTAGAATTCATTCATAAAGGGAATGGAAATACGCAAGCGTTTACAATAAGAAAAGCTACTACGTTAGATCGAAATACGATCACTATGCAGTTTAGTAAACCATTTGAAGAAAACAACACTTTTGATATTCCAGACTTTAATTTTGAAATTGATGGAACGATCGCGACCATAAATGAGATTGATTTGGACGATGCATCCAAACGAATTTTAACGCTTCGGATTAATGAAAACATGCGTTCAGATCAACAACTTAGAGTTAGCTACCAAGGAGACCAAGTTAAAGCCATCGATCAAACACTATTGTCAGGATATCAACGGTTTTTTGTAGAGAATACATTGGCACCAATTCAAGTAATTCCTGGTATTATTCAAGCCGAAGACTTTACTACTGCTCAGGGTATTGAACTAGAAAATGCCCTTGATATTGGTCAAGGCCAAAATATCGGATACCTGGATGCGGGAGACTGGATCGAATACGAAGTAGTGGTCAACCAAACAGCTCCTTATATTTTAAGGTATCGTGTAGCCAGCGAAAATACGAGTGGAAGGATTCTCCTTAAAATGATTGATAGTAACGGAAATGAACAAGTAGTAGATCGTCCAAGTTTTCCTGTAACTGGCGGATGGCAATCTTGGCAAACTGTGGAAAGTGAAATCGATTTGGTGAAGGGCGATTATACCTTGCGAATAGAAATAATTAATGCTCCATTTAATCTTAATTGGATGGAATTTGAATCATTATTAATTGAAGAGCCTCCAGTTTTTGGAACAACGATTTATCCTACGTACACACAGGACCAACTTTTTATAGACGCGAGTTATTCCATACCACACGAACTGAGTTATTTTGTCTTTGATATGCAAGGTAGATTACTCCATAGTAAAACATTGGAGTATTCCGATACTATATTCGAAACTGTAGACATTTCTGATTTTGATCAAGGTCTATATTACATCTTAATAGAATTGGAGGACGAAACTCGTCACCAATCTTTGATATTTAAATATTGAGATCAGTCCCCTAGCTTTTCTGGAAAACCTTTGTAAAGTAAAAAGTGTTTACTTTTATTCTTGTCGGTTTAATAATACCTTAAACATAAGTAATGGCTAATAATAAAATGATCGTGGAAGAGCGATCAAGGAATTTAGGAAATTTTATGGTGGGGCGTCTTTTGCCTTTTCGAAAGAAAAGACAAGTCGGACCGTTTACGTTTATAGATCATATGGGGCCATCGATTCTTATGAACCCTAATTATCTTGATGTTGACCAGCATCCACACATTGGATTGAGTACCTTAACTTATTTATTGGATGGTGAAATTGAACATAGAGATAGTACCGGTGCCCATAAAGTTATTCGTGCCGGGGATGTCGGATTTATGACAGCGGGTCGAGGAGTTACGCATACCGAACGTACACCTCAATCTCTTAGAACCAGAAATGAAACCAAGCTACACGGTTATCAGGTTTGGGTAGCTTTACCTAAACAACTAGAAGAAATGGAACCGCGTTTTGATTTTGTTTCGGCTGATGAACTGCCGAAAATTGAAATTAATACATTGAAATTGACACTCATAGCAGGAGATGGCTTTGGATTAAGATCACCGTTGCCAGTGCATTCTCCATTATTTATGGTTGATGTTGAAGCATCCGAAAATGAAAATCTAGATATAAAAGGTCAATTGAACGGAGAAATCGCAGTTGTAGTTTGCAAAGGTAAAGTTATGGTGCAAGAGGAAGAGATAAAAGAAGGTCAAATGCTTATTTCTAAAACTGAAAATGAATGTAAAATGCGGTTGGCAAAAAATTCTCGTGTTTTATTATTCGGTGGAAAAGCATTTCCTGAAGAACGATATATGCATTGGAATTTTGTGTCGAGCTCAAAAGAACGCTTAGATCAGGCAAAAGAAGATTGGAAGAATAAAATGTTTCCTAAAGTGAAGGGCGATGATACATACATCGATTTGCCATCTTATTGAATGTAATAGAAAGGTCGATTTATTGGTTTGTAGTCAAATTTGTATTTCTGAACAGTCAAACTCAGATTAAATATTGAGATATCTTAAAATATGGAAGGCAATCTCCATAGCAAAAACATTTATCATTGCCATCTAAGCATTTGAATCCAGTATATGTTTTTTAAATGCATAAGCTGAAGCAAGCATCCATGTTGCTTCTAAGATT
>JAHDHU010000018.1:0-1023 GCA_020631135.1 Saprospiraceae bacterium
GAAGATGGAAGCAGTAATGATCCGAGCGAATTGGATACAGATAATGACATTGATGATGAAGCTCCTGGCACTCCAGGTAGTGCGGACAATCCTCTAGATATAGATGATTATGATCCAGCCTTGGTACCAGTAGAACAGATATTTGACCTTGCATTAGAGAAAATATTGAGTTCACCTGTTGCGGGACCATACAGTCCAGGAGATTTGATCACCTTTACGATAGAGGTAACGAATCAAGGAACAGTCGATGCGTATAATATAGAATTAAAAGATTACTTCATCCCAGGTGAGTTGATCTTGACAGATGCAAATTGGACATTGACAAGTGCAGGAGTTGCAACCTTGGATAATGACATACCTTTTATAGCAGAAGGAGAGATGGAAAGTGTAAATATTACCTTCCAGATAGATCCAGACTTTATGGGCAGTAGCTTGGTAAATTACGGAGAGATCAGCGGTCATGACAATGATAATGATCCGACAAATGCAGGTCCAACAGATGCAGATAGTACTCCAGATGACAATCAGGGAGATGATGAATTGCCGAACGATGGCGAGATTGTAGATAGCGATACTGGAGAGTTACAGGATGATGATCCAGACAGTGATGATTATGATCCAGCGCCGGTACCTGTGACTCAGGTATTTGATTTGGCCTTGGATAAGACCTTTGCTTCGTTTAATGATACCAATTTGGATGGCTTTATCAGCCAAGGAGAACAAGTAACCTTCGAGGTGACGGTTTATAATCAAGGTAATTTAGATGCAACGGATGTAGTGGTAACAGATTATATTCCAAGCGATATGAGTTTTGTAAGTAGTCCAGATTTCAGCTTAAATGGAGGTGCATATACTGCGAACATACCTCTCTTAGGTGCCAATGATGACGTGACCTTGGAGATTACCTTGATGGTAGATCCAATGTTTATGGGCATGTACATAACAAACAATGCAGAGATTACAGATGCGACCAATGCACTAAATATCGTAGATCAAGATGATCCAATTTCGAATATAGATGGA
>JAHDHU010000018.1:1033-11854 GCA_020631135.1 Saprospiraceae bacterium
ACATGAGAAGGATATAGAACTGGTTCCTATCGATGTAAACTCTAATCCAATTTCGAATATAGATGGAAGCAGTGATGATATGAGTGAGTTGGATACCGATAATGATACGGATGATGAATGGATGGGTACTCCAGGTACGATGGACAACGAAGATGACATCGATGACTACGATCCAGAGCAGATTATGGTAGGTCAAGTATTCGATTTGGCCTTACAAAAAGTGTATCACGATTATACGGATACCAACATGGATGGAGTATTGAGTCCTGGAGACGATGTTGAGTTCAAGATCACCGTCTATAACCAAGGAACTTTAGATGCATTTAATGTACAAGTGACTGATTATATTCCAACTGGCTTGACCCTAAATGATGGAAATTGGAATAATATATCAAATCCGAATGAAGCACAGTTGAATAGTGTGATTGCAAGTTTGCCAGCACAGACAAATGTAGATCTGTACATCAACTTTACGATTGATCTATATTGGAGAGGTGATAAGATTGTAAACTGGGCAGAGATAAGTTCTGCGGATGACGATATGGATCCTACAAATACGTATCCTACGGATATGGATAGTGAGCCAAATAGTGATATTACAGATGATAATTTCGGAGGAGACAATGAGATTAACAACAATAATAATGATGAAGATGATCACGATCCAGCAGAGATAAATCCAGTAGTTGAATTGGATTTAGCACTTGCTAAAATAGATCAGAGTACTGACCCAATCGCATTCTGGGGACAGCACAGAACGTTTGATATTGAAGTGACAAATCAAGGAACTATTGTAGCAACTGAATTTACAGTAGTAGATTATATCCCTTGTGGAATGGAGTTTGTAAATAGTCCAGGTTCAAATCCAGGATGGACTTACGATTCGAGCACTCGAATAGCTGAGTTTATTTATGATGAAATGATCTTAGTCCCAGGTCAGACAATTACGCTTCAAATAGAATTATCTATGGAGCCATGTCCTACAGGGGATCCATACTATAGCCATACAAACTATAGTGAGATCAGTGACTACGATGATGACTTTGATGACTTCAATCCAGATATTCCAGACGTGGATAGTGATCCAGATGCAACAAACTTTGATGATCCAGGTGGTGAGCCATGGGGACCAACAGATGATTACATCGATGGAGATGGTACAGGTCCATTTGGCGGAGGTCCAGCAGATCAAGATGAAGATGATCATGATCCTGCTAAACCAGAGCTATTTGACTTAGCCTTGAAGAAAGAATTGATCACGATCAATGATCCTTACAGATATGGCGACTTGTTAGAGTTCAAGATTACGGTTTGTAATCAAGGAAATATAGGAGCGCAAGATGTAGTAATCGCTGACTATTTACCAGCAGGTTATGACTTTAGTTTCGCGAACAACCCAGGTTGGAGCGGAACGGTTGCAGAACCTATTTACGAATTTGCTACCATTGCAATTGACGAATGTGAGGAGACGACAATCTTCCTTACTGTTCAAATGACGACCGGTGGAGAAAAAGATTGGATCAATTACTCAGAAATTCAGTCTGCGTTCAACGAAAATGGTGATGATCGTACAGATTGGGATATTGATAGTGTTCCTGGTACCGATAGCGATGATGAAAACGACGTAGAGCCAGGTGATGCTGAGGACAATGATCTTGCCAGTACAGATAAAGGTGGAGAAGAAGATGATCACGATCCTGCAGGAATCGAATTATTGGATTTGGCACAGAGAAAATTAACGCCAAACCAACAAGGACCATTCTTGTATGGTGATATTGTTTACTTCAATATCGAAGTATACAACCAGGGAAGTATCCAAGCAAGTGATATTGTAATCTCTGATTACATTCCTTGTGGATTTATTTACGATCCTACAAATGATGGAAATGGTTGGAGCTACGATCCTGCTACTCGTATTGCTACGAGAACAGTTGCTGGGCCTATTGTTCCTGGTGATGACGTTACGATCGGAATCAATCTAGAAATACAACAATGTTTAGATAACGATACTGATTCGTTTACGAACTATACAGAAATCAGTGACTATACAAGTGATGATCCAGATTATCCAGATCCAGTAGATGTGGATAGTAATGATGATACGATCGATGATAATGATTCAGGCGGAACACCAGATGATCCAAATGAAGATGATGTTATCACGGGAGATTCTTACATGGGAGACGATGAAGATGATCACGATCCAGAAAGAATTGAAGTATTTGATCTAGCCTTGAAAAAAGAATTGGTTACGATCAATGATCCATACAGATACGGAGATCTACTAGAATTCAAGATTACAGTATGTAATCAGGGTAATGTAGACGCTCAAAACATTGAAGTAACGGATTACTTACCTGATGGATACAGCTTTAGTACGGCCAATAACACAGGTTGGGTAAATGGTGCTGATGGACCTGTATACGCAATATCTGGAACCTTGGTTCAAGACAATTGTACTGATTTCCCGATATTCTTGACCATTGAACAAACAAATGGTGGAGAGAAAGACTGGGAAAACTATGCAGAGATTACATCAAGCACAGATACTACAGGTACACCGAGACCAGATGCCGATAGTGTGGAAGGTACAGACAGTGCTGCAGAGAATGAAGTTGAGCATGGTCATCCTGCGGATAACGATCTAGAGAGTACAGATAGAGGCGGAGAAGAAGATGATCACGATCCTGCCGGAATTGAGTTGTTAGATTTAGCACTCAGAAAGACTACGCCAAACGAATTTGGACCATACAGATATGGTGACTTGGTAACCTTTAGCATGGATGTATTTAATCAGGGTAGTGTGTTGACTGGAGATATTGAAGTTTCTGATTACCTACCGTGTGGATTAGAATATGTTTCTAGTAACGATGCCTTAGGATGGTCTTATAATTCGCTTACGCGAATGGTTAAGTACACCTTCCCTGGAACAATTGTTCCTGGTGGACAGGCACAGATAAACATTACCTTAGAAATTCACCCATGTCATGATATGCCAGTTGGTGCATGGACCAATGATGCTGAGATCAGTCAGTCCATCAGTTATGATCCTGACTACCCAGTATTGGAAGATGTAGATAGTGAGACAGATGATGATCCATCAAATGATTTAGGTGGTAATCCAGGTGAACCAAATGAAGATGATTATATCGATGGAGATGCTAACATGGGAGAAGATGAAGATGATCATGATCCAGAAAGAATTGATGTCTTTGATTTAGCGATCAGAAAGACCTCTACGTGGATGGGCATTGATAGTATCGGACCATTTGTTCCAGGAGATATCGTTGAATTCCATATAGAAGTATTCAATCAAGGAAACGTAGATGCTTACGATGTGGTAATTACAGATTACCTAAATGCAGGTTTCATTTTTGACCCAGCAATAAACCCAGGATGGAGTTTAGAGCCAGGTAACTTGGTCGAACGCACAATTGATGGACCTTTGGTTCAAGGAGAATCAATGCTCTTTGTGTTAAATCTTGAGATCCAGGTAAATTCAATGTCTGAGATTGGTGATTGGTACAACGAAGCTGAAATATCTGACAACAAAGATGTTGATGGTACTGATAGAGAAGATGCGGATTCATATCCAGATGATAATCCGGACAATGACAACGATTTAGTTGATGGACCGGATGAGGACGACGTGTTTAACGGCGATGAAAATGATAACGTTATTGACGAGTTAATCGATGATCCTTTCAACGAAGGTGATGATGATGAAGATGATAACGATGCAGCAGAAGTAATCGTAATCGGAGCACTTTGTGGACACATTTGGGAAGATTGTAATGGTGACGGTGTCAGAAATGACGGACCTACTTACGGACTTCAAGGAGTACAGGTAGACGTATTCAATGAATATGATGTTTACATCGGATCAGCGATTACCAATGCCAATGGATTCTATATACTTGAAAATCTAATTCCAGGAAACTATTATATCAAGGTTAATAAGCCTGAAGGATATGAAGCAACGGACTTTAGACAAGGTACAGTATTAGAGTTGGATAGTGACTTAAACGATTCTAACGGAAGTTGTACATCACCATTGGCACCTGTTAGAGGTGGAGATTGTGATCCAGGCGCATGGGATGCAGGATTGTATCAATGTGTTCCAGTTGGAGGTACCGTATGGTATGATATCAATGAAAACGATATTATGGATCCATTCGAGAATGGAATCAACGGATTACCAGTTGAGTTGTATCAATTGAAGAATGGAGTATGGAGTCTTGTAGAAACACAATTGACAGACCATAAGCCAGGTACGCCATCTGATGATGGTTACTACAAGTTCTGTGTACAACCGGGTACTTACGAAGTTAGATTCGATATTCCGAATTACGGATTGGTTCCAACGATTAGCCATGTTGGTGCAGCTGGAAACTTACCGTTGACAAACCCGAATGAAAGTAATGTCGATAGTGATGTAAACTTCAACCAAACTACAGGAAGCTTCACGGTAGACTGTAATATGGAAGATGTATGTAACATCGGAGCAGGATATTATCCTCAAGCACAAATTGGAAATAGAGTATGGCATGATGCCAACGGTGATGGAATGCAAAGTGCAGCAGAGGTAGGAGTAGCTGGAGTACTGGTAGAAGCATACGATGCCAATGATCAAATGATCAACAGCGATGTGACCAATACAGACGGAGAATACTTAATCGATTACTTAGGTAAAAATGAGTACTACTTGAAGGTCGTACCACCTGCTAGTTATGGAGCCACAACTCCACACGCTGGTGATGACAATATGGATAGTGACTTAGATAACAGTAACGGATACATGACTACGAATTTATATAGCCTTAATCCGGGAGATAATCTTCCAAATGTGGATGTAGGACTGGTATTCGGAGTTGTACCAGTAGAATGGTTGAGCTTCACCGGTGAAAACAGAGGTGCGCACAATATTCTTAACTGGAGTACAGCATCGGAAGTAAATAGTGATTACTTCGAAATAGAGAGAGCCATCGAGAATACAACCGATTTTGTTTCGATAGGAAAAGTAGCAGCAGCTGGAAATTCTAGCACAGTTCAAGATTATGAAGCTAAGGATTATGATATCGAAGAAGAGGGTAGTTATTACTATCGATTGAAGCAGGTGGACCTTAACGGTACATTTGTATACAGCGACATCGTACTGATTAGAGTTCAATCAGATGTAAACGTGGCAATGGAGATGTATCCAAACCCTGCGTCAGATGTTGTCAATCTTGATTTGGATCTCAACAACCCAGAGAAACTTAATGTTTCAATATGGGATGTATCTGGAAAGTTGATTAGAGCCAATGCGATCAATGTAGAATTATCTGCAGGACAGCATACTCAATCAATTGATCTCGACGGGATTCCTGCTGGAATGTATACTTTCCACATCACTGTGGGACAACATTCCTTCAAGAAGAAGTTGATAATTGTTAATGAATAATAACTTATCAGATCTATAACAAAAAAGGGTGCTTCATTTTTGAAGCGCCCTTTTTTTTTGCTTAATCAAAGCACACAAGGAGAATATTGATTTTATTATTGTCTTTTTCCTCGCATATAGTCATTGACCAAATTGCATGCAAATACATGTATTACAGTAATTTATACATTATAAAAATATTTAATGTATAAATTTTATTGATATCTTTACCTAATGCGTGCTCAATGTGAAGTAAAAATATTTCATAGCGTATTCATACTATTTTTTGATTTTGAAAACAGTAAAGTAGGAATTCTTATTCTCAAAGACCACGGTCTTTATATGAGTATTTATTGAATAAATCTAGCTTATGTTTTTGTATAGCAGGTTCTTTATCTGGAAATTAGTCGCTTCAGTATCTTTTCTCTTTATCGTTTTTGCAGGCTCAGCAAATAGTTCAAGTTCGAATCCATATGGAAATCAACTTATTGAGCTTTGTGATGGTAATAAGGTAAGTTGGGAAGAATTTGTTTGTATACGTCAAAACCAAAGGGCTCTAATTGAAGATAAAAGAGGGGCGATTATGGTGACTGTAACAGCAGTTACGCATAACGGTTTTTGGGACCAAGGATCTACATGGAGTACTGGAGTTGTACCTAATGCAAATGATGATGTTATCATCCCTCCAGGATTACAGGTATTTATGCGTGGTTCAATGAATGCAAAAACTGTAACGGTCAATGGAATTTTGAGAGCAATTAATTGGACTTCAAGCGGAGCAGGATTTCATTTAAATACACAATATGTATTGGTAGATGGACCCAATTCTAGATTTGAAATTGGAACTACTGCCAATCCTTATACATCTCCTGATAGAGGAATTTTAACCTTGGTTGGCGGTGTTGTTAATGATCATCCGGATTTTGGAGATAAATTTTTAGGAGTCTCTGGTGGAGGTTCCATTGAGATGAATGGTCTTGAAAGAAAATCTTGGTCTCAATTAGGTCAAACTGCGGCTAAAGGTTCTACAACCATCGTCCTAAAAGAAAATGTAGATTGGAAAGTTGGAGATAAGATAGTTTTGGCTTCTACAGATTATTGGGGAAGACAAGCGGAAGAAAAACAAATCACAAGTATTTCCGGAAATACCATAGGCTTAGATACCCCTTTATCTTTCATGCACTATGGAGAAATCGAAACTTATTCTAATGCGACTCGAAATTGGAGCATTGATATGAGAGGTGAAGTTGGATTATTAAATCGAAATATTCTTATTCAAGGAGACGCAGCAAGTGACACAAGTAGTTTCGGAGGGCACATGATGAGTATGGTAGGTACCAATGTTAAGATAGAGAATATCGAGATGTTTCGTATGGGTCAAATGGGATTGGTTGGAAGGTATCCGGTTCATTGGCACTTAGTAGGAAATGCCCAAGGTCAATATGTTAAAAATAGCGCAATTCATAAATCTTTCAATCGTGTCATTACGGTTCATGGAACCAACAATGTGCTAATAGAAAATAATGTAGGTTATGATCATTTTGGTCATGGATATTTTTTGGAAGATGGTGATGAAGAAGGAAATGTTTTTAAATATAATGTTGGGATCCAAACCAAATGGCCAACGGATTTAGCCTTAGTTACCAGACCCCACGACGCTGTGGGCGCAGGTGTTGGGTTATTGAAGTTGCCTTCCACCTTTTGGATAACTAATCCAAATAATACTTTTATCGGAAACAGAGCAGCTGGTTCTGATGGATCAGGATTTTGGATGGTGATGTTAGATGAGCCTTTGAGAAACCCCGGTACTTGGGGAGGATATAGGCCGGGAAGATTACCAATGGGAATCTTCGATGATAATGTTGGACACTCAAATTCTTTTGCAAATTTTGCTATTGATGGTGGAGTTAATCCAACAACGCATGAATTTCAAGGTGGACATTACCATCCGGAGAATGCAGATGGTTCTCAATCTATACCTGTAATAAACAATTTTACCGGCTATAAATGCAAGGACCGTAATGTTTGGATAAGGGCTGATCGAATGGAATTTCAAGAGTGTAAATTTGCAGATAATGCGAGACATACATTCTTTTCATATAATCAGGTTCTTTATAATTCATTATTAGTAGGGAAAAGCAACAATATCGGAAATCCAGCTTCCGCCAGTGAGATTTTGGCTGGACGTTCTTTACCTATCCCCTCAAAATCTATAAATGATCCCCAGAACATTTCTAGAGGTCACAGCATATATGACGGCTTATCCGGAATTGTAAATAGTCATTTTAGTAATTATAATAGTAATGGTTCTCTAGCCTACGCCTTTCAAACCAATGGGGCAGCTCTTAAAGGTCCCACTCATTTTTCGACGGGTATAACATGGCAAAATGTGGATTATTCCAATAGGGTGGATTTTTCTCCTGATTCTCATTTGGACGAAATGTACTCTTCAGGATTATTGGATATTGATGGTAGCATCACTGGAGTCCCAAATTCTCGTATAACTCCATTGATACAAGCTTTTGATTTAGATAAAGTTTATGAGCAAGGCTTCAACGTAAGCCCAAATCCTACTATAATTAACGATTGGAACGCTCAATATGACCAAGGACACAGATATGGGATAATCGAATTGTATAACGGTTGGGATACCGGGTTTTATGTTGGTTTTCCTATTTACGCAATTCGTTTTGATGCTTCGGGAAATTCGGAAGCTGTATACAATGATCAAACTTTCAGAGCAAAATCACAGAATTCCGTCATTGTGAATGAGAATTACACCTATCATTGGCAATACAATAAGATGGCAAATCGCATTGCTCATATTATGCATTTTGTTAATCAAGGAGAATCGGTTACCACAGTTTTTCCTAATGTACCTTATAACGTAATTGCAAGTGGAATCCCGCAGGCTTCCTCATTGTCTGATCTTCAGAATTCGACGACTGAAAAATACTTTGTCCATGAAAATAAACTTTACATTAAAACGGTAGGTGTATATGAAGTGGAATCATGGAAAAGAAGAAATGGTCAACAATACACTTATCATAGTTCTTCCGTTAACATTTGCTTAAATGCAGGATGCACTAATCCTGGTGGTACGCTTGATGAAGTACCATTAGCGGATTTTAATGCACCAGGTCAAGATTCGAGAGTTACACTCACGCAGGTGGGAAATATGTTAACCAGTGGATTAAATTTTTCTGGAGGTCAACATGGCTTTTCTGCAGCACCCGATGGAAATGGTACACCAGGATACGTAGATTTTCAGTTACATTTTGATCGTCAAGTGTGGAATGAATTCAAATACTTAAATATTGATTATTCTGGTGCTCCTGTTCAGGTATTTGTTCATGACGAATCACAAGGATATTTTTATTTGGGGATGTACAATCCAGGGGATAGCGGTGCAATTGCCCTAAATAGATTTGGTCAAAACGGTCACCATATCGATGAGGTGAATCGACTATTAATAAGAGTTCCTGAATGTTCCATTTCGCAAAATACTTCATTCAGTGTTGATCACATCTCACTTTCCATTGATCAACCTACCTCACTTAGTAAAGAAATTAATCCTGGCACAGTAGGATGCTCTGGGTCAACCGCTTTTGCCGAGTGTTCAAATCTAGCTCATTTTGTTCATGATGGACAATTTGAGGGATGGCATACTTATACGAATATTGAAAATTTTCATGTGAGTGGAGGAACCTTGAAAGGCAATTCGGTAAATGGAGATCCGTATTTCTTTAACACCAATTTATTAATTGATGGATCAACCCATCAAAAAGTTCAACTTCTGTTTAAAGCTGATAAGAATACGACCGTTGAATTATTTTGGGAAAATCAAAATGGGACATTTGGCGGTCCTCGTCATGCGACAACAAGTTATACTGGAAACGGAGCATATCAACATCTTGAATTTGATTTGTCAGGTAATTCAGAATGGAATGGACAAATGATTAACGCTTTAAGAATTGATCCCGGTGTGAACCAAATAATTCAATTTGAAATCGATGAAATATCTGTAGGTGATTGTGAACTAATTGTTACCTGCGATTTATCTTGTTCATTAACAAATGTATCTGATGTATCATGTTTAGGAGGATCGGATGGTGGTGGAACGGTTCAAGTGGCAAATGGATCTGGTTCATATACGTACCAATGGTCAAATAATCTTGGCTCTAGTAATAATGTTACAGGCTTATCTGCAGGGACATATACAGTAACTGTGACTGATGTCATCACTGCTTGTCAAACAAGCTGTACCTTAAATGTAACCCAACCGGTAGACGCTTTGACTTGTTCATTTACAAATGTATCTGATGTATCATGTTTAGGAGGATCAGATGGGAGTGCGACAGTTCAAGTGCTAAATGGATCGGATGCGTATACGTTCGCATGGTCAAATAATCTTGGATCAAGTAATTTTGTTTCAGGTTTGTCTGCGGGTAGTTACACGGTAACTGTTACAGATACTTCAACAGGTTGTCAAACTAATTGTATCTTAAATATCACTCAACCTTCAGGAGCATTGAGTTGTTCCTTAATAAATGTTTCCAATGTATCTTGCTTAGGAGGAAATGATGGAGCAGCGACCGTACAAGTTGTAAACGGATCGGGTTCTTATAATTATACATGGTCAAATAATTTAGGATCGGGTACTAGCGTCACAAACTTGCCGGCGGGCAATTATTCGGTTACTGTGATAGATAATACTACTGCCTGTCAAACCAATTGCTCATTTAGCATCACTCAACCTGCGACGCAATTGACATGTGCTTTTACAAATGTCGAGGATGCAGCTTGTTCTGGAGGCGCTAATGGATCTGCTATTGTTGAAGGCTACGACGGTTCTGGTTCATACAGTTATCAGTGGTCAAACGGCTTAGGAAATGGCGCAGCAAAAAATAATTTAAATGCTGGTGATTATCAAGTCACCTTAACTGATTTGGTGACTAGTTGCACATCGACTTGTACTTTAACCATAATGCTTTCTTCACAAGAGTTGAGCTGTTCGTTTCAAAATATTAGCGATGTCTCTTGTTTAGGTGGCTCTGATGGTTCTGCAACAGTAGGAGCCATTGGTGGATCTGGAAATTACAGTTATACTTGGTCGGATGGACTAGGTACGGGTTCGACCAAAGTAAATTTATCAGCTGGTGGTTATCAGGTAACTTTAACCGATAATGTTACCGGCTGTCAATCAAGTTGTGTTTTAAATATAACAGAACCCTCCACATCTTTGAGTTGTACATTTTCAAACATAAATGATGTCTCTTGTGTGGGTGGCTCGAATGGTTCAGCAACGGTTGCGGCTAGTGGTGGATCTGGAAATTATAATTACACTTGGTCTGGTGGACTAGGCACGGGTTCGTCTAAAACGAATTTAGCAGCTGGGA
>JAHDHU010000018.1:11954-46085 GCA_020631135.1 Saprospiraceae bacterium
GGAGCCATTGGTGGATCTGGAAATTATAATTATACTTGGTCTGGTGGACTAGGCACGGGTTCGTCTAAAACGAATTTAGCAGCTGGGACCTATGAGGTTACAGTGGTAGATAACGTCACTTTGTGTGAATCGCTTTGTTCTGTCACAATAACAGAACCCTCTACATCTTTGAGTTGTACATTTTCAAACATAAATGATGTCTCTTGTTTGGGTGGATCTGATGGTTCTGCAACGGTAGGAGCCATTGGTGGATCTGGAAATTATAATTATACTTGGTCTGGTGGACTAGGCATGGGTTCGTCTAAAACGAATTTAACAGCTGGGACCTATGAGGTCACGGTGGTAGATAATGTCACTTTGTGTGAATCCATATGTAGTCTAAGCATAGTGGAGCCAGTCACTTCCGTGACTTGTGAGGTGATTCACATAGATCACGTTTCTTGTTTGGGTGGCTCGAATGGTGCTGCAACGGTTAGTGCCAATGGTGGATCTGGAAATTATAATTACACATGGTCTGATGGATTAGGTGTGAATTCATCAATTTCAAACTTGACAGCAGGAGAATATATTGTTACCGTTTCTGACGAGAATAATTGTACCAATAGTTGTAACGTTATAATATCTGAGCCAACTCAGGCACTTAGTTGTTCTATTAGTTTGCAGCAAGGTATTTCCTGTTATGGTGAAAGAGATGGAGCCTTGAATGTGATTGCAGTAGGGGGAACAGGAACTTATACATACAGTCTCAATGGAGAGAACTTTAGTGACAATCATTTATTTGAAAATTTAGGTCCTGGTTTGCATGAAATTGAAGTGAAGGACCAGAATAATTGCATTTCTAGTTGTGCCATTAGTTTAAATGAACCTCTCGCTTTAGGTTTTGAAACTGATGTGATTGGTAGTGAATGTGAATTTAATAATAGTGGTGTTATTCAAGTTATAAATACCGTTGGAGGCACAACACCTTACGAGTATCGAATAAATCAAAACTCGTGGACAAGTAGTAATGTTTTCACAGATTTATCTTCAGGAATTTACACAATCGAATTAAAGGATGCAAACAACTGTGTCCTCTCTAAGGAAGTAGAGGTTGAAAGGATTAACTGCATATTTGATCTTGCGTTAATAAAGAAACTTATTCCTACTTCTCAAGAATATTTTGCAGGTGATACTGTTGAGTTTTTAATTGAAGTTTTCAACCAGGGTAACTTAGATGCATTTAATGTAGATGTAGTGGATTATTATAATCCAGATGAGTTGGTTTTGGCGGACGCGAATTGGATCATTGAATCTTCTGGAAAAGCAAGTTTGATTAGTGAAATAGATTTAATTGAAATCGGTAAGTCTGAAACAGTTGAAATTAGTTTCGTTATAAATCCATCTTTCGAAGCCAATAATTTGGTAAATTATGCGGAGATCGCATCCGCGGAAAATGAATTGAATCCAGATTCCCCCGATTATTTAGATGTTGATAGCTCTCCCGAAAATAATCGAAATGATGATGAACTTGATTTTGATAATAAGATTTTGGACAGTGATGGGATGCGGCAAGATGATGATATCGATAGCGATGATTATGACCCTGCAAGTGCAGATGTAGTACAGATATTTGATCTTGCTTTGAAAAATGAATTATCATCAAGCTATACAGGTCCAATTAGATATAATGACCTTTTGGAATTTAAAATTACGGTTTGTAATCAAGGAACCATAGGGGCTAAAGATGTTGAAATCGCTTCTTATTTGCCAGATGGTTTCAGTTTTTCAATTAGTGATAATCCATCATGGATAATTGATCCTAATTCGAATATTCCGATGTATGTCTTCCCACAAATCATCGAAAAAAATACTTGTAAAGAAGTGGAGATTTATCTGAATGTGGAGCAAACGAATGGAGGGGAAAAGGACTGGATAATGTATTCGGAAATATTGAAGAGTTTTGACCGTAATGGTTTAAATCACGTTGACCAAGATAGTGAAGAAGCTTCTAATTCAATTGATGAAAATCAAATCGAACCAAATGAAATAGGTGATAATGATATATTTAGTAATGGACTAAATGGAAATCAAGATGATCATGATCCTGCAGGTATCGAATTATTTGATTTGGCTTTAACAAAAACTAGCTTCTCCAATTTTGGACCATATAGATATGGTGATCATGGACAATTCACTATACAAGTATATAACCAAGGAAGCATTCGTAGTAATGAGATAGAATTGACTGATTACCTTCCATGTGGATTTGAATATTTGCCATCCAATTCTTCCAATGGGTGGGTTTATAATTCAACGAATAAAACCATCAAATACAATATTGGTCAAGCATTGGAGCCAGGAGAAATGAGGACGGTTAGTGTCGACGTAGAAATACATCCGTGCGCCCAAAATCCAAAAAATGCTTGGACCAATAATAGTGAAATTAGTGCCTATAAAAGTTTAGATCCGGATTACCCAAATCCATTAGATGTTGATAGTGTTGCAGATGATGATCCTGGAAACGATGTAGGGGGCGTACCCAACAATCAATTATTCGACAATCTACTTGATGGTAATATTTATAATTCCGCTCCTGGGGCACTCCTCTTAGATGATGAAGATGATCATGATCCAGAGCAGTTGGATGTTTTTGATCTGGCGATTAGAAAAACTTCAAGCTGGATGGGAATAGATAGTATTGGACCATTTTCAGAAGGCGAAATTGTAGAGTTTAATATCGATGTTTTCAATCAAGGAAATGTTGATGCTTATGAAATCGAATTAACGGATTACCTAAAGAGCGGATTTGTATTCGATTCGAGCTTAAATCCGGGCTGGATACAATTGCCCAACGGTTGGTTAGAATTCAATTTCACTGGACCACTGAAAGAAGGTGATTCGATACGTTTGGTTTTGAGTTTGGAAATTCAAGCTCTATCAAATGCTTCTTTAGGTGATTGGTATAATGAGGTTGAGATAACAAATGCTCGAGATATGAATGGTGTGATAAGAATTGATGCAGATAGTTATGCAGATTCCAATCCCGATAATGATAATGATCTGCTTGACGGACCAGATGAGGATCAGGTTTTTAATGGTGATCAGTTTGATAATGTGATAGATGAGCTTTTTGAAGACCCATTTTTAATTGGGGATTTCGATGAGGATGATAATGATGCTGCTGAAGTCATCGTAGTAGGTGCTTTATGTGGTTATGTATGGGAAGACTGCAATGGTGATGGAATACGAAACGATGGATTGGGCGGACTTGCAGAAGTTGAAGTAGAAATTTATAACGCCTACAATGTTTATGTGGAGTCAGTGGTTACCAATCAAAATGGCTTTTATATTCTGGAAAATATGATTCCAGGAAATTATTTTATCAAGGTCTTGGTTCCAGAGGAGCTCAATGTATCAGATTTTAGACAAGGTACAATCTTGGAACTCGATAGCGATATTGATAATTCTAATGGGCTCCATACCTCACCGTTAAGTTTAGTTAAAGGCGGTCTTTGCAATCCCGGAAATTGGGATGTTGGTCTTTATGCTTGTATTCCTATTGGCGGAACAGTTTGGTTTGATTCTAATGAAAACGATCTTCAGGATGTATCTGAAAATGGAATAAATGGGATAAATGTAGAGTTGTATAAATATCAAAACGAGGAATGGGAATTATTCCAAATAGAGAAAACCGATCATAAACCAGGCACTCCTTCAGATGATGGTTATTATAAATTTTGTGTCGCTCCTGGAACCTATGAATTAAAATTTGATATTCCTGATTTCGATTGGGTACCCGCAGTTTCAAATACTGGACTAAACGGGAATTTGGATTTGACCAATGAAAATGAAAGTATCGTAGATAGCGATATAAATTATTGGGGCAATACATTCCCTTTTACAATTGATTGTTCAATGGCAGATGTATGTAATATCGGAGCAGGATTTTATCCGATGGCGCAAATTGGAAACCGTGTATGGTTAGATGCCAATGGTGATGGAGTACAAGATCTAGATGAAATAGGTCTTCCTGGAGTTTTAGTTGAGGCATTCAATAGCAATGATCAGATGCTTAGATCATCAGTTACTGATTTAAATGGGGAATACGTAATTGATCACCTGGGTAAAGATGATTACTATTTTAAATTTTCACCGCCTGGATCTTATGGCGCCACACTTGCAAACGTCGGAAGTGACGAACAAATGGATAGTGATATAGATAATAGCAATGGTTACATGACAACGAGTTTGTTCAGTTTGAATCCTGGAGATGATATAACTACAATTGATGCGGGATTAACTTTTGGGGCTTTACCGGCAGAATGGTTAAGTTTCACGGTCAAACATAGGGGAAGCCATAATCAATTAAATTGGAGTACTGCAACCGAAGTGAATACCCATTATTTCGAAATAGAAAAAGCAATTAATAATACCTCATACTTTGAATCAATAGGGAAAATAAGTGCTGCTGGAAATGTGAATTCGATCCAGAATTACGAAACGCCTGACTATGACATCGAAGTTTCGGGAACTTATTATTACAGACTTAAGCTTGTAGATTTAGATGGTAAAATCAGCTTTAGCGATATTGTAAGTGTTAGGATTAAAAATGAATCACAAATCGTTTTCGAATTGTATCCTAATCCTTCTTCAGATGTGGTTAACTTCGATTTAGATATCAAGAATCGCGAAAAAGTAAATGTTTCAATCTGGGATATTTCAGGAAAACTGATAGATGCCAATGCCATTTCTAAAGAGTTGGAAACAGGGACACACACGGAATCTTTTAGCGTAAGTAGGATTCCGGAAGGGGTATACACGCTCAAAATTAATATCGGCAAACAAAACTATCAGAAGAAGTTAATAATTGTGAGAGAGTAATTAGAAGCTCAACAAGTTGCAGAATTAAGGCGCTTTCTTTATTGGGAGCGCCTTTTTTATGTTTTAAAGAAAAACGAAAATTAACATATATTACAAATTATTATAATATGTTTTTCTATCTTTGTTACTTACAATTTAATTAGGTCCAACGAGTATATCGGTTAACCCGTGTATTTGTTTGATCTTTGCTTTGGAGGCATAAATTTGAAGCAACCCAAAAAACAGTAAACCAATTAACCAAAAAATGGATTACACATGAATGTTTTCGGTTACAGAAATTGCTGGGTAATATTATTATTCCTTTCCAATTTTATATAGGCTTCGAACACCTCTTTTTCAGTACTTGAAAATGAAGGTTCCAAGATTATCTATGATTACTTTGAAATAAAGGCCGAGTATGAATTCGCAGACTGTGATCATGAGTCTAGAATAAAAGACGAATTCTTTGATGCTCAATCAAAATACATCTTATATCGAAAAAGTATTTCGAGTCAAAAGGGCGTTAATCTCACCTGTGATAATACCTCACTTTTAAATCTAAATGGAATTGGGATATTTCCAGAATTGGACGAATTGATCGTTTGCAATAGCTCTGATACTCTAGCATTGCTCATATTTAATAATGCCGAAAACCCTTTAGAGCAAGTTTTATTAAGCATCGACTTTGACCCTGGATTAAGTTATGGGGGATTCGTATTTAGTCCTGAAGCTGGTCAAACTGTTTCTGAATTTAACGTAAGTAATCTATCCAAGCCGGTTTTTTCAGTTTCTGATATAGAGGCAGGAGGTTATGTCATTGCTTATATCGGTATTCAAGCAGATTGCGATATAAATGTAGAAGGAGGAACCATAAGTTTGGATGCTCAATTGGATTATAATATTTCAGATTCTGCAGGCAATAGCTTGCAGTGCACTGATATTAATCAAGATATCGGAGAATATAATAGTGCCGTTAAGATTCCAGTTTTAAATTTCCTATCTATTTCTCCCCAGGAAGTTGTTTTAGCCTCTTCCAATGCGCCTAAATGTCATACGTTGAAAATTTCGCAAGATGGACTTCAAGCTTACGTGCAAGATTTTACATTCGAAGTGGAAGGAATTGATTTTAATCTATTTACAATTACCAGCCTTACGGCAAATGGAATAAATCTTCCTTTTACGCCTGATGTTTCGAATCAAGAAATAATTGTCAATATTGACGGTACATATTTTCCTTTTAATACTGGACTATCGAATGGAGATGATCTGTTCAATGAAGATGAGCAGGTCACAGTCCAAATGTGTTACACCGTGGATGGTTGTGTAGATGACGATCTGTCTTTAAACTTTAAAACTTATTATGGCTGCAATAATGACATTTGCTTTAATGTTGCAGAACAAAGCGGAGCAGTTTCATTCAGACCTTCTTATGGTGCTAACGTTGTTTCAACTTCTGCTATTGATCAATTTGGTGGTATTTGTGGTAATGATTTAATTTTTGATATTGGAGTAAAATCTGCCAACACCGACCCAGTGGATGGTTTGTGGACAGATGTGGTTGTTAGATTTAATGCTTGTCTCGGAGCTAACCTAAGTTTAAAAGATATAATGCTAAACGGCTTTGCGCTTCCTTCCTCAGCAATAAGTGTTGCCGCAGGAACTGTTCAAGTCGATTTTACCCAAGTCAATACCAATGTAGATACGCCCAATGTCGGAATCGAAGATTTAGATGGTGATGGGGTTTATGACGATTTAGCAGGTGGGCAAGAATTAAATTTTAGTATAGTCATAGAAGTTGGTTGCGCTGACGATTCAGCTTGTACTGCTCTGGCTTCTAATATTAACAGAGTAGAGGTACGAGGTAAAAGAAATTGTGGTCAAGATTTTCAACAATTTTCCAATTTGCCAACTCCTGTTTCATTCTTCTACGGAGAAACAGATTTTTCAACGAATGATTTCAATGATCCAAATGATTGTTGTGGCCTTGCCATTACTGAAGATTTTACAACCTCACCCAATGTTTGGTTGCCCACCACCAATGGATATGAATTTTCATATGATTTTGGATTCGAGAATATTCAAACCTGTTCTTCCGGTGGTGATTTGTATTTAGTGGCTAGGGTAGACGCTCCTCAGCGTTTGTCTCATATTAGGTATGAGGCAGGTTCAGCAACCTATCAAGGAAATAGTGTGACAGGAGTTACAACTCAGTATATAGTCAATTCAGATCCTGCAACAGGGACAATGGATACTTTGTTTTTAGAAATTAAAATTCCTGCGGGAAATTTAAGCGACATTTCTCATGATTATTACTTTAATCTAGAAATGGAAGGTTTCTGCGCACCTAGTAATTACATGTATGTAAATTATCAAGTGGTAGAGGAATGCGATTGTGGCGGTCCTGAACCGTGCGAAATTATTAGATCTTGTCATTCTTCGACTACTTATGTGAGATGGAGAGGTAGAAATTGTGAATGCTATTTTAGGTCAGCTGTTGACTCCATCGCTCGGGTAAATTACGGATTCGCGGATAAAGAAATGACCATGCCTTTATCGCAAGAAGATGTTCCGTTAGTTGACCAACGTAGGTTTATACCTGGTGATACTATGTTTTTGAGATTTCACATAGAGTCTTTACCTGGAGGAGAGGAAATCGCAGCCATGGGAGAACACTATTGGGGATTTCTTTTAAATGTTGGTACTTGGGCAACTCCAGTTATACCGGATTTACAACAATTAAAATTTCTCAATTGGTATTATGAAGAAGCCGGTACAGGCGTCTTGACACCCATTGGAATGCCTGATTGTTTTAAAAATTATCCTGATGATATTCAATTCAATAGTAACGGAGAAACAAATGTTGATGATGATATTATAGATAATACCAATGGTGATGAAGATGATCATGATCTAGCTTGCGTGATAGTAGAACAAGATTTTGATCTTGCTTTAAAGAAAGAGTACTTCGATTACATCGATGTAGACAATAATGGATATCTGAATCCAGGTGATCTAATGAGTTATCAAATAACTGTTTATAATCAAGGGTCTCTAGATGCAACAAACATTAGGGTAGTAGATTATATTTCACCAGATATGAATTTCTCTGGCGTTTCAAATCCGAATTGGACTTCAATCGGAGCGCAAATGGCTCAAACCGTAATTGGTGCGATACCTGCAGGATCAAGTTATACTATAAATATCGAATTAGAAGTCGATCCTAATTTTATGGGAAGTCAAGTGATCAATAATGCGGAAATTACTTCTGCTGAAAATCTACTCAATCAAAGTGATGCAGATGATGATATAAATTTGATTCATGGATTCTCTAACGATAATTCCCAATTGGCGACGGATGATGATATAGATGATGATCACCCCTTGTATCCAGGTTTATTCGATAATCCGAATGATGTAGATGATTACGATATTGCTTTAACTCCTGTTGGACAAGTGTTTGATTTGGCTTTGATAAAAAAAGTAGAGTATAACATAAGTCCAGATACTATTTATCCAGGTGGTCTTTTAACCTTTGAAATTGACGTGATCAATCAAGGAACCTTAGACGCGTATAATGTTCAAATCGTAGATTATATACCGTCAGAATTAACATTAGAAGATCCCAATTGGAATGAGGTATTTAATAAAGCATATTTAAATACACCTATACCTTTTATTGGAGTCGGACAAACAGAAACTGTATATATTCAATTTAGAATAGATTACGAATATAGAGGCCTAACTGACATAATAAACAGGGCTGAAATTAGTCAGGCTGATGACGACCAAGATCCAAATAATGGTTTTGCTACAGATATAGATAGTACCCCAGATGGAGTTGAAGGCAATGATACCGAAGGTGGAAATAACATCGTTCAAAATCAAAATGGCGACGAAGATGATCATGATCCAGAGTTGCTTCCAGTAGATCTGTTCTATGATTTTGCATTGGATAAAAAGGAAAGCAGCGCAGGACCATACAAATATGGTGATTTAGTTTCTTTTGATTTTACTTTAACTAATCAAGGAGCCTTGCCTGGAATTAATTTACAAATCGTGGATTATTTGCCATGTGGTTTCGAATTTGATAAGGATTCCAATCCGGATTGGTCTTATGATAGTGCCACTAGGAAAGCATATTATGTTTATAATGATACCATCGAAGTCCATCAATCCAGATCTTTCCAAATACATCTCCAAGTAAGAGATTGTAAAAATTCGGAAGCTTGGGTAAATACTTCCGAAATAATTGAGGGTGCCGATCCGGTAACCGGACTGTTAGGTCATGACAAAGATAGCTTCGGTGATCAAGACCCGAGCAACGATGGAAACGTAATAGATAATGAAATTGATCAGTTTGCCACTGAAGGTGGTGATGAAGATGATCATGATATTGCGCTCGTAGATATATTCGATTTGGCCTTACGAAAAATTGCATTGGTTGACGGTATTTTCGAACCAGGAGATATCGCTGATTTCGAAATTTGGATCTTTAATCAAGGAAATCAATCTGCGTATAATATTAATGTGGTCGATTACTTAACTAACGGCTTTGTTTTCGATCAGCTCAATAATCCGATTTGGTCACCAATTGCTAGCAATATTCAAACTACCATCTCCGGACCATTGGCTCCAGGTGATAGTATAAAAGTAGATTTAGAATTGGAAATAGCCGTTCCTACCGCAGCAACAGTAGAAACTTGGTATAATTACTCAGAGATAATCTCAAGCCAAAATAATCTAGGACAAATTGCTGTGGATGCAGATAGTCAAGGTGATTTGAATAATCAAAATGACAATCAAGTTTTAGCGGGCACATCTAATGATAATGAAATTTGTGAGTCAAATGGAATGTTCGGGTCAGGAGGAGACGATGAAGATGATCATGATGTTGAAGATGTAATTGTCGGATATGACTTAGCCTTGCGCAAAAAGTTAAGCACAGTTGGACCATATCAATTTGGCCAGGAGCTAAGTTTTACAATTAGTTTGTATAATCAAGGAGGGTCAACCCCGACAGAAATAGAGATCACAGATTATATACCATGTGGTTATCAATTTGTGAGTGGCTCTAATCCTGATTGGTTTTATAACCCATCATCTGGTTTTGCAACATATATACATAAACCTGCCTTGTATCCGAGTGATAGTGTGGAGGTAGAACTTAAACTGATTGTCCAACAATGCAATAATGGTGGTCTAGAAAATTATATGAACATTGCAGAAATTTCAGGATTCTTGGATTTTAATGGCAATGCTCCCTTAACAGGAGATATCGACAGTACTCCAGACGATGATCCGAATAATGATGGCGATTGGATCAATAATGAAATTTATGGCAATGCTAGTATACAAGAAGATGAAGATGATCATGATGGAGTCCATGTCGAAATATTGGATTTAGCCTTGAGGAAAATGAGTGTCGATGAAGGACCCCATGATGAGGGTGAGGTCGTTCAGTTTGTTATGGAGGTGTTCAATCAAGGAAATATTGAAGTGACCAATATCCAGATTGTAGATTATATAAGGTCAGGTTTTGCTTTTGATGCAAGTATAAATCCGAATTGGTCGATGGGTCTAGATGGTAATTTGTATTACAATAGCATTGCTTCGATTTTACCGGGTGATTCTAAAACGATTGATTTATTCTTAGAAATCGTCCTAGATGGTGATCCCGATGTAGAAGACTGGTACAATTACGCAGAAATTTCTGATTATGATCAGAGCTTACCAGATTCAGATAGCAATATGGATAATAATGAAAGCAATGATAATCCATTATTGCCAGGTGATGACAATGATAATGAAATAGATGAAAACGCATTTGTTGCTAGCAATGCCTTCGGAGAACAAAATGATGAAGATGATCATGATGTCTCCAAGGTTGAAGTAACTGGTGATTTATGTGGATTTATTTGGGAAGATTGTAATGGAGATGGAATCCAAAATGATGCAAATTCTGGAATGGCAAATGTAGAAGTTGAAGTCTATGACGAATTGGATAATTTGATTGGTACCACAAGCACAAATGCTTCAGGATTTTACATTTTTGAAAATTTACATCCAGATAAATACTACATCAAAATTGATAAACCTCAGGATTATTTATTGACGATGTTTAGACAAGGGACAGTTTTAGAAAAAGATAGTGATGTAAATGAGGTAAATGGATCTTGTACAAGTCCGATATCTTTTGTCGGGGCAGGCAACTGTGATCCTGGAAATTTTGATGCCGGGTTGTTTACCTGTATCTCTTTAGGAGAAAGTGTTTGGTATGATATCAATCAAAATAGTATAAAGGATTCTTATGAAAATGGAATTAACGGAATGCCTGTAGAATTATATAGGTTAGAAAACGGTACCTGGAATTTGTACGCTGTAGAAATGACCGGTAATAAACCAGGCACACCTTCTGAAGACGGCTACTTTAAATTTTGCGCTCCTCCTGGTACTTACCGGATAAATATGTTGCTTCCAGAAACGGGCTTGGTTCCAGTGATTAAAAACATGGGTGCCAATGCTCAATTGAACTTGGTACATCCCAATGAGAGTAATGTGGATAGCGATTTATCATTTAATCAACAGACCGATCCTTTTAATCTCACTTGCAATTTGACAGAGGTTTGTAATATAGGAGCAGGTTATTTCCCTATGGCCCAACTTGGAAACAGAGTTTGGTACGATTTAAATGGTGACGGCATGCAAAGTGGTTCTGAGCCAGGAGCGGCAGGGGTTAAGATCGAAGCGTATAATTCTAATCATGATATGGTCAACGATGCCATAACAGATGCGAGTGGAGCTTACAATATTGATTACCTCGGAAGTGATGATTACTACTTAAAAATTACTCCTCCTAATGGTTACGGTTTGACCTCGCCAAATATGGGAGGAGATGAATTAATGGATAGTGATTTTGACAATAGCAATGGATTTATGACCACTGGATTGTACAGTCTTAGTCCGGGTGATCAAGTCCCTCATGTCGATGCTGGATTGGTGTTTGGAGTAGTTCCAGTCGAATGGTTGAGTTTCACAGGTGAAAATAGAGTTAATCACACAATGTTCTTGATTGGAGCACAGCAACTGAGGTAAATAGTGATTATTTTGAAATAGAAAGAGCTATAAATAATACTACTGACTTTATTTCGATAGGGAAGTTGAGCGCTGCTGTAAACTCCAGTACAATTCAAAAATACCAAGCCAAAGATTTTGATTTGGATCAAACTGGTAATTATTACTATCGATTACAACAAGTAGACTTAAACGGTGCTTTTGTATACAGTGAAATTGTGTTGATTAGAGTTTCTAACGAACTTGATTTGGCATTGGAAATGTATCCAAATCCGACGACAGATTTGGTTAATCTTGACATAAGTCTAAAAAATCCAGAAAAACTTGATGTTTCAATTTGGGATATTTCTGGAAAGTTGATTCGAGCAAATGTTCTAAATGTTCAATTAGAGGAAGGGCAAAATACTAAAACAATTAACCTCGAAGGGATTCCAGCAGGGATGTATACCTTGCATATTAAAGTGGGACAAGATTCTTTCAAAAAGAAGTTAATCGTCGTTGATGAATAACAAAAGGATAATTCAATAATTAATTAAAGGTGCTTCGTCAATTGGAGCACCTTTTTTACAATTTGAACTTTTTTAAATTTCATAAATACCTACATAAAAGGCATAAATAATTTAAATTTGCGCTCCATTTTGGTTTTAGCGCATTCGCGAATGCGAAGAAAACAAAAAATTGGTCTCGTAGCTCAGCTGGATAGAGCAGCTGACTTCTAATCAGCAGGCCGCAGGTTCGAATCCTGCCGGGATCACTAGAAACCTCTGCAAGTCATTGATTTGTAGGGGTTTTTTATTTAAAATAAACGGCTTGGTTTTGACAGAAAAACCATTCCAAACTTTGTAGAATAAATGATTATGAACTTAGGGGTGATTTAATCTTACTGGAGAAGGTAAAGTATAAGTTTAATAAACTTACAAATTGATTCGTAAATATCTGTATACCAGCCTATTATTGTATAATTAATCTCAAAACTATATTATAACTTTAAATTATTGTTGTTCTTTCTCTTCTCAGAATCTAGCATATTTGAATTCAACTTATTAGAATGACAAGTTTCAATAAAAGCTGAAAGATGGTGTATTAACGCTAATTATTTTATCGCGTATTTTAATACAAATGCAGCTTATTAAATACTTATTGTTTTTTAATAGATAAAAAACTGCCACCACATTATGAGAATTATCGCATCTATTTTTATTATAACCTTGGTATTCTCAAGTAGTATCAAAGCTCAACATTCTTGCAATGCGGATCATCACATCAGTCACCAGCAATCGATTGATTTATTCCTAATGAGAATCAATCTCATCCCAATGTGCGGTTTGAAGCAAATATTGGTGGTTTGGATAAAGTCTTTTTAGAACAAAGGGCATTCACGTATGTGGTCTATGAGGATATAGCTGCTGAGACCTTACATGATGCGATACAATCCCGAAATGATGCATCAACGCAAAATCATTCTTGCCGAGCTAGAATCGGTGGATGGAGAGATAGAAATTTTAAAGGGAGAAATCACTTTGGTAAAATAATGGCTTAAAAAAAGGGATAGAAATTTTAAACAAAATGAATCAATGCCATTTCAAGCAGCAAAAAGTTTTTTCCTAAGTCCCTTTGATAAAAGTTTTTAATACAGCCGGCGACCAACAAGTAAATAATTTACTCTCGCTATAATCAATTTAGCTAGCGTCTTTGCTTTTTTAATTCGAGCATCTAATAATTTCAGCTCTCTACTGTTGAGTAAGAAAATTGAGCTCTCTCCGATGTCAAATTTTATTCTTTCTGCATTAAGGAGAGTTTGAGTTGATATCACATTTTCACTAAGCAAGTCTATATTTTCAAGATAAAAATTAAGCTCTAAGTCGATGCTTGCCAATTTATTTGAAACTTGATTTTTGAGAAGACGTAAATTTTCGTTTTGTATTTCACGCTCAATCTGATTCAGCTGTAAATCAGCTCGCGCTTTTCTATTTATAATGCTTGCTTCGAAACTTAAGTTAAACTTATTATTGTTTTGTAGGTTAAATCGGTTTCCGTTTCCACTTGGATCCCATTGTAATGGTAACCATTTAAAATCCAATCTTGGTTTTCTTTCTTCTTTTAGCATTTTTCCTTCTAATTCTATCTGTTGTATCGAATTGCCAATGATAGCGACTTGAGGAAGGTCATTGATTTGTTTTTTGATTTGTAGTTTCAATTCGTCATAGAATGATTCGAGTTGTTCAATTTTTAAAGGCTCGGAAATGACGGATTCTCCTAGGGTCAGAAGTTCGTTTTCAGGTCCCCAAAGAAATAAGCTAAGTTGCAAAACAGATTGTTGCTTTTGCATTACTGATTGTTCATACATAGCTCTTCTTTCGATGATATCGATTTGTGCTTCTAAGGTATCAATGGCAGGTCCATCTCCTGTATCGTAAATACTTTTGGCTGCTTCAAATCTTTGATTGGCCAATTGTAAAGCGCTTCTGTTGATCTGCACAATTTCGGATTTTAGTTGCCATTCAATATATGCTTTGGAAGCGTCTGCCAAAAGCTTATTGCCCATTTCGATTTGCTTCAAAGCATTCAATTCTTGGAGTAATTTGACTTCTGAAAGAATTCGTCTTCGTTCGTCAAAAAGCAATCCTCGAATCAAGGGTAGTGCAAGCCCAGCAGTTATGAGTCCTTCCGTAGGAAGGGATTGTTCTGGATTCAGGAAAACCCCATTATTGCTTTCGTAAGAAAATACTCCTTTTGCTGCATAGGGAGTTGGTAGTTCTCCTCCAAAATCTAATTTGTTAAAATATGTTTTGTCATCAAATGTTTTACGATCTAAATTACTTGAGATAGAAGGATCCCAAATTGATTTAGCTTTTAAAGAATAGAGATCATCTTGTTTGTCTAAAAATTCGATTTGCTTTGTAATCGGATGATTGTTAAGGACATATTGCATGTAAGTTTCATAACGCAAGGTATCTAGTGGCCCCTGTGTCATGCCCATTACTGGGAATGAGATCAAAAAGAAGAATTTAATATTTACTATATTTTTCACTACCGAGTTTCAGAGTTAAAGTTTAAAGTTTCGATCGTTTGATTATGTGGTGTAGGTTTTTCATCATGATCAATTTTCACAAACACGATCTTGTCAATTTCAATGATTACTTTTTTTGTCAAGAGATTACGAACCACGCATTTTAAACTTATCGAAGTGCGACCAATGGATACAAACTCAGTTCCTATTTCAATTACATCTCCTTGTTTCGCTGAACTAACAAAATTTATTTCCGACATATACTTTGTTACGAC
Organism: Saprospiraceae bacterium; assembly: GCA_020631135.1. Lineage (GTDB taxonomy): Bacteria > Bacteroidota > Bacteroidia > Chitinophagales > Saprospiraceae > JAHDHU01. The sequence continues at coordinate 27,150 of JAHDHU010000018.1, forward strand.
CCTTGTCGAATTCAATTTGGTCATTACATAAATGCCAGCTTCTTCATCAATCCAACGCAAAAGAGCTCCGCCGAAAAGAGTATTATTTGCATTGAGATCTCCTGGCTTAATTAGTTTTCTTGTATTATATTTCATTACTTAACTTTTCTAAAAGGTACTTTGGTTTTGATGTTTTTTTCTTCGTTAGCTGTGTAATAGTCTGCTGGAAATCCATTCATTTGTCGCCATAATTCATAATACACTGGTACCTTGTTTAATAAAATAATTCCATTTGCTCCTCCGCCAACTCTTACTTCATCCGGCCAGGGTGAGTCATCTAAATCTTCGGTTACCAGTACTCGATATTTTCCGTTTTCGCTGATGTCATTATCGATCGCGGTTAATACACCTCCAAATGTCCCATACGAACTATTGGGCCAACCACTAAAGACGATCGCTGGCCAACCATCAAATAACAGGCGCAGTTTTTTACCGGTTTTTAGTAGGGGAACATCGATCGGAGAAACGTATAGTTCTACCGCTCGAGTAAATTTTTGCGGGACGATTGTCGTTAAAGATTCTCCTTCTTTTATTATTTCTCCAATACCATTTTTTTTCGTTTTGGTAATGGTTCCAGTAATTGGTGAAAGGATTACAAATTGCTCCGACCTTCTTTTTATTTTATTCAGTTTAGATTTTAATTTTTCTTGTTCTCCTATCGAATTGTAATATTCGGACCGTGTAGACTCTATTGAGGATTTAAGTTTAGCAAGTTTATTTTGGTACTGGTTTATAATGGCTTGATTATTTTGCTCCAATTCATTTACTTCCGTTTCTCTGGCTGAGATAGTATTTATCCAGTAACTTTCTTTGGCAGCGGCCTGATTGAGTTTTAATTGATATTGTTCTTTATCTGTGAGAGATTTTATTCCTTTTTCATACAAAGTTTCAATTCTTGAAAGTTGATTAATAGCATTGGCGAGTTTTGTGTTTGCCGCTTCCAATTCTAGTTGTCCAGCTTTAATTTTTAAATTAACCTGTTGGATTTTCAATTCGTTTTGCGATAATTTGATTACCTGATCTCTCTCGGTAATTTGGTATTCTTGATTTAGGTTTTCTATTTTTTGTAGGTAGGCATTGGCCGCATTGTTTTTGGCATTTACTTGTTTATAGGTTTGTTGGATTAAATCGGGATCCATATATTCTTCTTTCACTTCTGAAAGTATGGCCAGGGTATCCCCAATCTTTACAAGGTCACCTTCTTTAACCTTCCACTCTTCGATTTTTCCACTAATCACGGACATTACGTTTTGAGGTCTGTCATATGGATTTTGTGTTGTGACATAACCTTTGGCTCTGATATTTTGCCGCCATGGCAAGAAAAGAGATGCAATCGCTAAAACGCCCGATACAATTAATATCTTCAATAACAATTTTGATACGGATCTTTTTTTCAATCTTTGAAAAGAAGAATACTTGCTTGTATCAATCTTAAGTCCCACTGAATTTAAACTTATGTTTAGCATCCTTCTAAATGTTTTTTTGATTTAAGCTATTTTCTAAAATCATTCCTTCGTCAAGCACGATCTTTTCAGAAATATATTCTGACCAAACTTCATCTACAGAAGCGACTATTATGTTCCAAGGTGTTGAAGCGGCTGTCAATCGCTCTATGATTATTCTCTTTTCATCTGTTTTTACATGATCAAGCGGATCTTCTAATACCAACCATTTTGGATCTGTAGCGATTGCTCTAGCCAGAATAATTCTATTTTGAATATTTCTTGGAACCTTTCTACCTTCTGGATCAATTATGGTTTTGAGACCCATGGGTACGGAAGAAATAAATTTATTCAGGCCACAAATTTCTAGTGCCCTACTGACTCTTTCAACTGTTGCCTCTGGTCTTTCCATCGTGATGTTTTCTAATATCGTGCCTTGGAAAATGTCATTATTGCTTAGTGCATAACCGATGCATTTTCGCATTTGATCCAAATTAAGGGAACCAATCGGTAAGCCTTTGATTCTAACAATTCCTTGATTCGGTTTTATAATGCCCGAAATGATTTGTAGGAGCGTAGATTTACCAGAGTTAGAATGCCCCGTTAAGTATACCGATTTATTTCCCGGAATTTCAAATTGAATGTTGCTTAATGTTGGTTTGATTCCGTCCTCATATTGAAAACTCACATTATCCACTGCGATGGAGAAATCACCGTTATGACAATCGATTTCCAATCCTTCGTCTTGATCTAATGGCATATCAAACACGTAACCAATTTTTTCTAAACCAGTTAGAACGTCATAAATTGCTTCAAGAGATTTAATTAATTTCTCGACAGACGCGATAATTAAAATGATGATGATCTCTGCCGCTACAAACTGACCAATATTCATTTCTTGATTAAAAACCAATATACTGCCTGTGATTAATAGACCAGCTGCAATTAGTACTTTAAAGCCAATCAGGTAAACTGATTGTGAGATGATAACCCTAAAGTGATTCTCCCTCGAAGAAAGATAGTTTTCGAGATGGTAATTGCTTTTAGTTAAGTTCATATCTGAACTGCCGATTAGTTTGAAGGATAGTTTTGTCCTGGCAATTTCTTCAAGCCAAAAGGCAATCTTGTATTTAAACTTTGATTCTTCAAGACTAGTTTTGAGTCCTTTTGGTCCCGTGAATGCCAAAATCAAGTAGACCAATGCGATCAAGATCAAACTAAAAAGAATAAAAAAAGTATGATAAAAACTGAGCAAGACTAACCCGATGACAATTTGAAACAATGCTAAAGAAAAGTCAATAAGTATTTTCGGTAATCCTTTCTGAATCGTCATGGTGTCGAAAAAACGATTGGCCAGTTCTGGTGCATAATAATTGCGTAATGCTTGGTGACTGATCTTTGGAATCCTGTAGGCAAATTCGAAAGATGCCCGACTAAATATTTTTTGTGCGATGTTTTCAACAATCCTTAATTGCATCAATTGAAGAATACCCGAGAGAGCGATTCCACCGATTACAAAAGCCACCAATATCATCCAGCTGCTGGTCATTTCTCCACCTTGGATTAGATTAACAATGGCCTGAATGCCAAGAGGAAGTGAAAGCGTTACAAATCCATTGAATATTGCATAAATATATACTTGAGATATTTCTTTGCGATCAACTTTGAGTAAGCGTCGAAATCGCTCGACTGGCGTAAACCGAATTATGTTCATAGGATAGTTGATTAATCTTATTAGTCTGATTGAGCAGCCTTATGAGCTACGATTTTTAATTCCTTTGCTTTGTTTTTCTTAAAGCCAATGGTGAATTCGAATTCTTGTTCTTCACCTAAGGAATCAGTAAGGTAGTAGTTGCCCATGGCTAAGGCTACATCTCCATCGCCATTTATTATTCCAGCATTTTCCCATCGGATATCCTTCCAAACTCGCAAAGCGAATCCTTGATCTTCAGGAAAATTATCATTGCCACCCACCAGATATGAGATGATCCCTTCGGATGTTGTTCTAAATTTTTTGCTTTTCGCGAAAGCAGGTTTTACCAAAACTTCACCGTCGTCAAAGCCATAGAAATTTTGAACGTGCCTTTTTGCTAGATCTTTGTAGTCTCTGTCGTTATTGAAAGCTCCGCCAATTCCAATTATACTTTGAGACCATGCATTTTGAAATTGCTTGATTTCGACTTCAGTGATTTTGGAAGTGATCTCACCATTGTTTATTTGACAAGAATTAATGGTTAATAAATATGCCCAACCAGTTAAAAGAAGTAATGAGTAAAGTGATAATTTAAGTCGTAAGCTCTTCATGATTAACTTTTTTGATTTGAGAAATGAAATTTAGAAGTTCTTGATCTGCGTAAATGCCAAAGGAGCTACTCAGATAACCTTTGTTGCCATCATGGCATTCGATTAAGAATAGAATAGATGAATCTGATGGATCATTTAAACCCTCGAAGCGCATATATTCCACTATAAAACAATCATCTTTTCCGTAGATTTCATTGGTTTCTCGATTGACCAACTGATTGTTTTTGTAAAGGAATGTACTGAGGTGTCCTTTGTTTTTTGCTTTTTTGATTCCATCGATGAGCGATTCTGAAAAGTAAATGGTCATATGATTTAGTTTTTAATGAAAAAATTGGTCTTGCTTTTATGGATTTTGTTCCAATCGCGAATTTGCCTGTCGATAATGGAAGAGCATATTTTCCAAAGTGATTCCATTGAAGCAGCCTTCTTCTTGATGAGTACATCATTGCCTTTGGCACCTAGTTTTATCAAAGCCGTGTAGATAGGTTTTCTATTCCTTTCCGTATCGATGATCACCTCGGCGTATGGTGCATCGAAAGAGTATTTTTTGTTCGATTAATTTCCAAATGATAAATCGAATGTATTTATTCGAGATGCCTGCTTTATTCTGGATATTTATTTTCATAAGTAAAACTTTTGATGCTGTTGTTAATTATATTATAAAAGTAAGTATTACTTACACATAAACCAATTATATTTACAATTGTTTAATAATTACTAACATTTTTATTGTGCCTTTAGAATTAAAATTTACCGTTCCCAAAAAACTTTATTTAAAAGACCCTCAGGATACAGAGTACGGTAAACGACTTTTGTCAAATGCTGTTATGCTATTTGATGAGATAGGTTTCGAGTCATTCACTTTTCGCAAGCTAGCCGCGAAAATGGATTCTTCTGAGGTTTCGATTTATCGTTATTTTGAAAACAAACATTATATTTTACTGTATTTGTATTGTTGGTATTGGGAGTGGTTATCGTATCTCCTCGATATCAATACAAGAAATATTACCGATCCTAAAGTCAAACTGGAAATTGCTGTGCACAAAATGGTTTTTGCAACGAAAGAGGATGAATTAACCTCTTATATCGACGTAAAGCAGCTTCAAAATATCCTCATAACCGAAAGTTCTAAAGCATATCATATTCATGATATAGACGAAGAAAATAAGCTCGGATTTTTCATTCCTTTTAAAAAATTAGTAGAGCAGTTTGCTTCAATAATACTTGAAGAAAACCCAAAATTTGAATACGCTAGATCCATTAGCACGACGATTTTCGAAATGATCCGAAATCAACATTATTATACTCTGCATTTGGCCCGGTTGTCTGATTTAAAAAAGGCAAGTCCAATTCTTCCACAGATCGAAAAAATGATATTGGATATTTTGTTTAAGATAGTGCATTAGTTAATTCGAATGATTTATACAAGCTATCATAGACTGAAAGAATGATTTAATTTATTCTAGGCCACATAGTTTAATCCAAACTTTATAAATCATTTCATACGATTTACTACCCAATCCATTCCAATTAAATCATGCTAATTTTTCTAAGCGTACCTTTTAAAGTTTAGTCTATATCTTATCCTAAAGTTATTTGTCATAATCTGATTTGCTCAATGGATCAGATCATTGATCTCTATTAAAAGTTTTCAGGTTTCGGTCCGGTCTTTGGACTTAGCCAAATTTTACATTTATCAAATCCTTTTCTCGCCAACGAAAAATCACAACTGTATTCTGCCCTCCAGATGTAATAGTCGTTTTCGAATTCATATACTTTCAACATAAATAGTGTGGTTGTGGTCTTTCCAGAACATTTATATCCATAACGACCCCTTACAATCCAATGTTTGGGCTCATCACTTGTTTTTGCTTTGTAATTAAAATAATAAAAATTGACTAATTCAGACTCTGGTTTACACGAGTTGGGATACTCCAAATAGAAATTAAATAATTCAAGTACTTTTTGTTCTAAACGTTCAATTTTTCCCGGATCATCATTTAAATTGGTAGGATTATCTAATAAGGTAGAATGGGAAATAAAAAGCGGAAACAATAGCAATAATGATTTCATGAATTAAAGTTTATTGTTCTAAGTTAGTTACCTTGATATATTTTGAAAATATATATTTTGTTAAATATAGAGTTTATGCGTCTTCACGAAGAATCAATTGGGAGTATTCGAAAATATTCCGGTTACATTTTATCAATCTTGGCTACTGCTATCATTGTATTTAGTGGCATCAACAAAGTGATGGGAGCGCAATGGGTAGTCGAGAGTTTAGCTATAATACACTTGAGTCATTTGACGGTCTTCATTGGAATCTTAGAATTAGTTTGTGTGATTTTATATTGGATGCCGAAGACGTCAAACATCGGATTCTTTTTACTCTGCTCTTATGTTGGTGGGATAATCGTCGCAGAACTGAGTATGGGATTTGGAGCTACGTTCGGTGTAGGTGTGGCTCTTATGTTATATATCGGAACCATGCTGAGGAAGCCTTCTATTTCTGGCTTGCAAATTTGAAAAACGATTTTGCAATTAATCTAAAGACAAATCTTCGATTATTTTATCATTTACGGCATTTGCCAAAGTAATTTGTAATCCTTCGCTTCTTTCCATTTCTCTTTTTATCGCGAAGTTGGCATTTGGGTTTCTAGCCCAAGCTCTTCTTGCAATTCCGTTATTGACATCATAAAAGAGCATATTTTCCAAATTTTTCCGTGCTTGTTCTGATCCATCAAGCAACATTCCAAATCCGCCATTGATCACCTCACCCCAACCAACTCCACCACCATTGTGGATGGAAACCCAAGTCGCTCCTCTAAAAGAATCACCTATTACATTGTGTATTGCCATATCCGCTGTAAATCGACTTCCGTCATAAATATTACTGGTTTCACGATAAGGACTATCTGTACCACTCACGTCATGATGATCTCTTCCCAAAATAATCGGAGCTGAAATTTCGCCAGAAGCTATTGCTTCGTTGAATGCTTTTGCAATTTTTATCCTTCCTTCAGAATCTGAATATAGAATTCTAGCTTGAGATCCGACAACCAATTTATTCTTCTTGGCTTCTTCTATCCACTGGATATTGTCTGCCATTTGTTGTCTAATTTCTTTTGGGGCATTTCTTTGTATTTCTTTCATGACTTTTGCAGCAATGGCATCGCTTTTATCTAAATCTTCAGGTTTACCAGAACTGCAGACCCATCTAAAGGGACCGAATCCAAAATCAAAACACATTGGGCCGAGAATATCTTGAACGTACGAAGGATATCGAAAATCTGTACCTTCTTGGTTCATAATTTCAGCACCTGCTCTTGAAGACTCCAATAAAAAGGCATTTCCATAATCAAAAAAGTAAGTTCCAATTTCGGTATGTTTATTTATTATTTCGGTATGACGACGAAGAGATTTATGAACTTCCTCTTTAAATTGTTCAGGCTTGCTTGACATTAATTCGTTAGATTCTTCATAAGTCAAACCAGCTGGATAATAACCACCTGCAAATGGATTGTGTAGTGAAGTTTGATCAGATCCAACGTGCACAAATATTTTTTCTTCATAAAGTCTTTCCCAAATTTCTACGACATTGCCGACGTAGGCGAAAGAAACTACCTCCTCCCGATCCAATGCACCTCTAAGGCGATTAACTAAATTGTCCAAGTTGTCAAAAATAAGATCTACCCAACCTTGTTCGTGTCTTTTGTAAGCTGCTTTAGGATTTACTTCAGCACAGATCGAAATGCATCCTGCTATATTTCCAGCTTTTGGTTGAGCACCACTCATTCCGCCTAGACCAGCAGTTAAAAATATCTTTCCGGCAGGAGATTCACTTTCTTTAAGAATCATCCTAAAAGCATTCATCACAGTGATGGTCGTCCCGTGAACAATTCCTTGGGGCCCAATGTACATGTATGATCCTGCTGTCATTTGTCCATATTGGGTAACACCCAATGCATTAAATTTTTCCCAATCATTTGGTTTAGAATAGTTGGGTATCATCATACCATTGGTAACAACAACACGGGGAGCATCTTTTCTGGATGGGAAAAGTCCCATTGGATGTCCAGAGTACATATGCAAAGTTTGTTCATCCGTCATCTCTGCTAAGTACTGCATCGTCAAAAGATATTGTGCCCAATTTTGAAATACTGCTCCATTACCGCCATAAGTAATTAATTCATCAGGATGTTGAGCGACGGCAGGATCCAAATTATTTTGAATCATCAGCATAATGGCTGCAGCTTGGGAACTGATAGCTGGATAAGCTTCTATGGGTCGAGCATGCATGACATAGGATGGCTTAAATCGATACATGTAGATCCTACCATATAATTTGAGTTCTTCCAAGAATTCAGGAGCCAATTCTTCATGCCACTCCGGTGGAAAATATCTAAGTGCATTTTTGAGTGCTAGTTTTTTTTCTTCCGCGTTTAATATGTCTTTTCTTTTAGGAGCATGATTGACGGAAGGGTCGAGTGCGATTTTCGGAGGTAAACTCGATGGAATTCCTTGTAAAACTTGAACTTTAAAATTAGCCATGGTTAAATTTCAATCTGGTTCTAAAAATCAGAGAATAGCTGGGAATAATTTATCTCGTCATTTAAGGTGTTAATCTTTTCTTCTAAAATATTTGATTGAAGAAGCGTAAGCGCTTTTTCGATATCAATTGCGAAAATCCTATCTTCCGTTGCAAAGGAAATATGACTTCGTACTTCTTTATGGACTTCTTCTAAAAAGTCAGAAGATTTCAGAGGTCGATGAAAATCAATTGCCTGTGCTGCACAGATCATTTCGATAGCTAAAATCTTTTCTAAATTTTCACAAACTTGAAGTGCTTTGCGTGCAGAAATAGATCCCATACTTACGTGATCTTCTTGTCCCAACGAAGTTGGAATACTATCCGCACTCGCAGGAAAGCATAAACTCTTGTTTTCACTAACCAAAGCTGCACCAGCATATTGAACGATCATAAAACCAGAATTTAAACCAGTGTCTTTTAACAATAACTTGGGTACATCTTTGTACTTTCCATCGATCGAAAGGTAGGTTCTGCGATCTGAGATGTTGCCAATTTCTGCTGCTGCCAAACAGGCATAGTCAGCGACCAAAGCCAAAGGCTGTCCATGAAAGTTACCGCCACTAATGGATTCTTGATTAGACAAAATGATTGGGTTATCCGTAACAGAATTTATTTCAATTTCTACCTTTTCTTTTAAATGCAGCCAAGCATCACGCGAACTGCCATGTACTTGAGGCATGCATCTTAATGAGTACGGATCCTGTACTCTTTCACAATCTGAATGACTTTCTAATATTTCGGATCCAGTTAAAAGTTTTCTTAGTCTGTTTGCGACAAAGATGTTCCCTTTAAATGGTCTGATTTCATGTAATTCTTTTCTGAAAGGGCTGGAAGAAGCTTTTAATCCATCAATCATCATTGCCCCAATGATGTCCGCATGTGAAAGACAACGATGTAGCTTTTCGACAAGTAGAACACAATGTGCTGCGATAAACTGGGTTCCGTTTATTAAAGCTAAGCTGGCTTTAGGATGCAATTCTAATGGACTTAGATTGAGTTGACCCAGTACTTCGGAAGATGGCATCAATTGGTTTTTAAAATACACCTGACCTTCTCCAATCAATGGCAAAAACAAATGTGAGAGTGGAGCCAAATCTCCTGAAGCACCAACTGATCCTTTTTCTGGAACAGCAGGAATAATGTTTTCGTTGATAAAAAGTTGTATTCTTTCGATTACTTGTATTGAAATTCCAGAATATCCTTGAGCAAGGGCATGTACCTTTAAAATCATCATTAGCTTAGAGATCTCTGGAGCGATAAAATTTCCAACCCCAACACTGTGACTAATCAATAGTTTTCGCTGAAGTTCTGTGGTATCTTCTTTGTTTATTTTAGTATCACAAAGCGGCCCAAATCCAGTATTTATTCCATAAACAGTTTTATCAGAATTTGCTATTGCCAAGACATCTTTATGACAAGCGTCAATTTTGTTTCGAGCCTCCTCGTTTATTGTCCCTGCTAATTGGCCTCGCGCAATTTGTAAGGCTTTACCTGAAGTAAGATGATCAATTCCGAATAAAAACATGCTTGCTATTTATGGTCAGTAAATATAGTGGCTTTGTTATTAGTTATAAAGCCCATTCGGGCAAAGTCAAATTTTTAGTTTGAAGGACTGAACTTCAGATAGAGAAAGATTATCTTGATCTAACTACCGCACAAAAACAACGATAAAAGTTTAAAGTATGAAGCAATTTCTAATCCTATTTACGCTGCTTTTCTTTGCTTGTGATAAACAAGCTTCATTTCAAGTGCCTGAGTGGAATGCATATGATGAAACTTTGGAGCTCAGTGCAAATGAGAGTCATGACATTCCGCGAATGCGATATAAATTGATTCAATCCAAGTTTAGGGATAAAAATGAAATTTGGAAGGATGTAGAAAATCAACTTTCAGATTTTTCAGATGAAGACTATCAAAGGATACACCGCATGGTTTACGATAATGATATTATTGGCATTCAAGGACATGTCGAGAGCAAAGATTTGAGCTATAAAGAGTTGGTCCAATGGTATTTATATAGAATATTAAAATTTGAAAACGATCCTAAAACTTCTCTATATGCCATTATTAGTCTAAATAAAAATGCAGTAAAGCAGGCAAAAGCCATGGATAAAAAAAGAGGAGAAATTGATCATCCCATTTATGGCATGCCGATTTTACTAAAAGATAATATCAATACGGAAGGGATGCCAACCACCGCAGGGGCGATCGCATTGAGTTCAAATATGACAAGTGATGCACATATCGTAAAACAACTTAAATCGAAAGGTGCGATTATTTTAGGCAAGGTCAATCTCAGTGAGTGGGCATATTTCTTCTGCCAAGGATGTCCGCTAGGGTATAGCGCAGTAGGTGGCCAATCTTTGAATCCTTATGGTCGGATGCAATTTGAAACTGGTGGCTCTAGTGCTGGAAGTGGAACCAGTATGGCGGCTCAATATGCTGTTGCTGCAGTGGGTACAGAAACTTCAGGATCGATCTTATCTCCTTCCAGTATGAATTCTCTCGTAGGTCTAAAACCAACCATTGGAAGATTGAGTAGAAGTGGAATCGTACCAATATCGAGTACGTTGGATACCCCTGGACCTATGACGAGAAATGTTTCGGACAATTCGGTTTTGCTTAGTGCAATGCAAGGATTTGATGCTGATGATGGAAAAATGCAGGAGTCCCGATCTTTGAAGGATCCTTTAAAATATGATCGAATTTTGGTTCTCGAAGGAAAGCGATTTGGTTACTTCGAAGATTTTCTTGAGCAAGATTTGTATCGAGAAATGATCGAAAAAATCAGAAAAAGTGGGGTAGAGTTGGTTGGCTTAAATAATCCAGATTTTGATTATTCCAATTTCTCTAATTTTTTGAGCGGTGATATGAAATTTGATTTGCCGAATTATCTTAAAAATCAAACGGGTGAAGAAGTGTCATTTAAAACGATCGAAGAAATCGTCAGTTACAACTTGGAAGATACACTCATCAGAATGCCATATGGGCAATTGCACTTTGAAAATACAGTGGATTTACAATTAGGTAAAGAAGAAATCGAGCAAATTAAGGAGGAGATGCAAAAAGCTGGTAGAATCGTCTTCGATCCCTTGGAAGACCAAAAGTTAGATGCCATATTATCTATCAACAATTGGCATGCAGGACCAGCGGCGTTAGCGCAATATCCTTGTTTGACATTGCCTATGGGTTATAAGGAGGATGGAGAACCACAAAATTTGACATTGATATCCTCATCATTTGATGAACTGAATCTTTTTTCATTGGCGCATGCCTTAGAAAAGAACATTCCGATGCGAAAAAATCCGGAACTCTTTAATGATCAAAAAGAAATGGAATAAATTTCAACTGAATTACAAGACAAATTAAATTGAAAAGGGGTCTTTTTTTGTGAGAAATATTTAACATAATTTATAACCTTATTGTATACTTTTATCGTTCTTAAAGTGATAAACCATTTCGAATTAAGCCATAAACTAAAATGATAATGAATAAAAAATTAATAATTGCTTTTTGTCTATTCTTTGTGGGTAGCCTTAGTATTAATGCTCAAACCGAACAAAAACCACAAGAATTGGAAGAACCTGAAGTGGTTCAGATGACCAAAGAAGAAAAAAAGGCAATAATCAATAAGCGTCGAGAAGGTCAAAAAGCCGTTAATGAGGTTAGAATGCAAAATAAAGCCAATAGCCGAAATAAGAGAAACTTGGAAATGTTTGAAGCTTTAAAAATGGATGATAAGCAAATAGCAGCTTACAATAAAATTCAGGAGGAAAACAGAAACGATATCAAAAAGGCGGCGAAGAAAAGAAAAGACGATAAAATCGCATTTGCGAAAGAGATGCAAGAGATACGTGAAAAAAATTCGGCTTCTTTGAAAAAATTATTTTCAGAAGAGCAGTTTAAGCTATACATGGACTTTAATGAAAACAATGGAAGAAAATCAATGAATGGAAAAGAAGTAATTAAAAAAGTGGAGAGTCCGAAGTAAAAAACTAATTGATTAAAGTTTTAATGAATTCCCAAGTTTTCGAATGTAAAACTTGGGAATTTTTTATTTCAAATAGGGTTTAATGGATAGCGCGTATTTATCAACTCTTTCGGGATAATTCGAAGCTTTAGAATTGATTTAATTTTTCTCCCCATTAATAGGTATATTTTTTTATCACCTACTTCTGATGCAATACCCTCATTATATTTATATCAGCTTTGAAAGCGTAAATCATTATACGAACAACAACTTTCCCTTTAGTACATCATTCGATGAACTAATTTTTCTTGTAGTAAATGATAACCTTTCAATTCATCAAACAACTAATGTTTGATTAGAATTTTTAATTAAATCATTATTACACATGAAAAGGACAATTTTTACTTTACTATTTTTTGTTGCGATAGGAGTTCAACATAATATGCTCCAAGCGCAATGCAGCAATTTTACTTTAAACGCAGTTACTACTTTAGGAACTTGTGATACCAATACTAATATGGTTTCAGTAGCCATAGATTTTACAGCTGATTTTTCTTCGGGTAATGCATCCTGGCAATGGAGTTATACTATAAATAATGCGGATGGTACATCATCCACAGTTGTCGGACCATTAGCGAATACAAATTCATCCGACGCTGCTAGTATACCTTTTATGATCCCTTGTGATTCTTCGGTCACTCCTGCTATTCAGGCGTGGTCTGCACCAAATGGGGGAGGAAACAATTGTGGCGTCACCTTTTTTGGGACTTCAACGTTGCCAGTAGAATGGGGTGCAATCGTTGTAGAAAATGATGGTCAAAACAACCATCTCTTTTGGAAAACTGAAGTGGAAATAAACAACGAATATTTCGAAATTCAATATTCAGGAGATGGAGAAACTTTTAGAACCATAGGCAAGGTAGAAGGTGCGGGTACTTCTAGTGAATCCGTTGATTACGAATTTGTTCATCGTGAAGTTTATTCAGGTTTAAATTATTATCGAATCAAACAAGTAGATTACGAAGGATATTTTGCTTATTCTGATATTGTTGTTGAGAGAAGAATATTAGAAAATTTAGAACTTTCAATTTATCCCAATCCAACTTCTGAATTGCTCAATATTAAAGGGTTTAAAGATCAAGATTTGGAATGGAAAATATTTTCAATGGAAGGACGCTTAGAACTTAGTGGGTCAACTGCCAAAATAGCGATTTCAAATTTGAGAGACGGAAATCATGTAATTGTAATTTCCAAATATGGAACTCCGATTCAATCTACAATTTTCACAAAATTGAATTGACTAAAAAATAGCGGAACAATTAAATCAATTGTTCCGCTAAAAAACTTTTTGAAGTGTTTAAATATTCTTGACTTCTACTTTGATGCTTCCATCGGTGTTAAAACCATTATGTTTTATTTTTTTTCCGATTAGATTGTCAGAGTAAGTTTCACCTTCTTCTAATTGTGCAACTAAGAATGTTTTGGGAGAATACAATTCATCCTTATGAATGCTTAAAGTATTTTCAAAACCGTCTGGAAGATAATTTGGGAAATGATTTGAGGCTGTTCTTGTAGACACAAAAAGCTCATAAGTTGCAGTGTTTCCACTTATTTTTATTCCTGTTTTTTTGCCTGGCAATTCTGATTCCAATGGATGTAAATTTACTTTACCGCCAGTCTTATTAATGGATTTAATAAATCTTGATGGTAACCAGCCCATCGTAATTCGATTGGGAAGGTTTAATTCATTAAATGTACAACCCATTGATGAACTGCAATCTCCATATTCAACACTTGCACCATTTATAACTTTGTTAGCATGATGCAAGCCTAAATTGTGACCGATTTCGTGAGTTAATATATGAGGAGATCCGCAATAATCTATTTGTGCATATTTACCGTTTAAATAAGCAATGCCAGCGTAAGGCACAACATCTTCTGTAAAAAGACAAATATTGTCATAGCTATCTATTGGGATTTGCAAATCAATCAATTGACTTTTCACCTCATTGACAAGCAAACCAAAGGAAGAAATGGTTTCACTTAAATCAATGGTAATAACTTCTCCATCAAAAGAAAGCTTTCCTTTGGATTGTATGTCATAGAATCTTTTTAGAGAACTGTGATTGCTATTGGTACTAAATAAATATTGATTTATTTCATTGTCATTGCAATGTACCGTATGACCAGGCATATTTACAATGACACCCAGAAGATTCCTATTTACAATTGAATTATTTCTTGAGGATAAGGAAGTTTCGTTATTGAAATTAGACGTTGTTTCTATTAAAAATTCGGGCTGAAAATTCGATTTAAATTGGGTGAAACTTGTTCCACTCAAACTTAGTTTATCTCCACTTTTAAAGTTGTGAGATAGGAGTTCTGTTTGTTCATCGTTTAAAACCAAGTGATCATTTTCAGAGACCAAAACGCCATATTCAACATGTCTATTTTCGTAATCTTCAATTGCGATATAAAAATTCAGAAATTCGTTGCTCTCATCAAAATTCACGATGGTACTTTCTTCATGATTACAAGAGCTGAGAAGCAATAGTAATAATACCAAAGTGGTTAAATAACACTTCATTGTTAAGTTTTTAAAATTTACAAAATGTGACTTGTGTAAGGTGGATTGTAAGTATCCGGTGATTTCTGTTATAAAGACAATCGTTCTTGTAAATGCCCCTATTACAGAGTATGGAAATTATTAATTGTCAAACTTGGCTTAGAATTTGAATTCATATTTTATTAATGAATCCAGTAAAGTCAACATTGTTTTTAGTGGCAGCTATTGAAGGGTATATCTTGATGGCCTCTGAATTAATTTTTTCCAAGCAAATAGCTCCTGTTTTGGGAGATACAACCTTTATTTGGGCTGGTGTGCTAAGTGCAGTGGTATGTGGACTTGCCTTGGGATATTACTTTGGAGGATTACTATCTCGTGGAACTCAAGTGGAAAAGTATTTCCTCATCATTCTTTTTCTGGTTTCAATATTTAGCTTTATTTCATTTGTCACTTTGTCTAACTATGGAATTTTCTATGCTCAGTTTTCGATTGGGCTTGGTACTCTAATAATTTGTTTGATTCATGTAATTCCACTTGCAGTTTTATTGGGTCTTTTAAGTCCAGTATTAATCCAAATGTTGCAGGTTTATTCAGATATTGGCAAGGCCGCTGTAGGTAGAATTTATTTTATATCTACGTTTGGTGGTGTCCTTGCGATATTCATAAATGGTTTTTACATTTTGCCGGTACTTGGAATCGATATGGCTGTTCTCATTGTCTTGTTACTTTCTATATTAATTTTTATTATGTCTCTTGTTGTTTTGAAAACGCGTAAACCAATATTATTAGTTTTATTGTTTACTTGTTTGCTTTGGAGTTCTTGTGAAAAAGAAACGCCCATAAATGAATTTGTACTAACTGGTGAAATTCAAAATAGTGATCCTTCGGAGCTTTATTTGTCTGAAATTCTTTTTGGATTAAACCTTAGGTTTGATACCATTCAAATTGGTCAGGATGGAAAATTTAGAAGCGAAATCGATGTTGGTAATGGAAAAAGAATTTATTTGCTATCTGCACCAAAGCGAAAGAACTATCCAATATTCTTCGTTGCTGAAAATGGAAAAGAATTGGACATCAATACCTATTGGGATGACTTTGGAAATTATTCATTTAATAAACCCAATGATGAAAATCATAAGATTTATAGCTTCTTTCAAAAATTAAATGAACACTTAGGGGAGCACAAGAATATTGAACGTATCCTAAATTCCATTATGAATGAGAAAGGAATGAATGGATATTATGATACTCTTGGTATTTCTGTAGAGAAAAGATATGATGAGATCTATTTTAGTAAGAAGGATTTCATAAAAAGTACCATTTTAAACGAACAAGAAGAAATAATAAAATTTTTTGCTACCACTTTTCTAAGTGCTGATGAGGATCATTTTTTCATCAAGCATCTCTCAGGTCTTTTAGAAACTAAATTAGATACTTTCTTATTAAGCAATCTTGAGAAGGCACTAGACATAGAAACAAATCAGCTTCCAGAATATCCTTTAAATTATATACAAGGGCCAAATCAAAATGAAGAATTTAAGGAGGCCTTTGTCGATAATCAAAAACCTAAAATTTTGGTAGTTTGGTCTTCTTGGTGTCATGAAGCAATGATTGAACTTGAGGCAATTCTTAAACATCCAAATTATAATGAATGGGATTTGATCACTGTTTCTATAGATGTTCAAAAAGAGGCTTGGAAACAAAAATTAAAAGAGTTTAATGATTTTAAGGATTTGAATTTTTGTTCTGGAAAAGGTTGGAACTCCACGGAGGTTAAATTCTTAAGATTGGAAGTTTCGCCCTCTATATATGTATTAAATCCTAAGGGTCAGGTACAATATATAAATCCTCGTGGTAATGAACTTTTATCAATAATGGATGAAATTAACTAATCGAAGTTTAGTGATACTTGTAGCATTGGAAGGAGCCTTCGTAATGGCCTTCGAATTGCTCGTGGGTAACCTTCTCCGCAACATCTATGGTTCCAGTCTATTGGTTTGGACACCAGTAATCGGAGTAACTATGAGTTCTCTCATGTTTGGCTACCTTTTAGGATCTCATTTGAGTTCAAAAGAGAATCTTGAAAAGTGGATTTTTCGATTGTTGATATCTGGAATGACATTTAGCGTTTTTACTGTGCCCATCCATCATTTGTTATGGTCCTTACTGCCTGCTCAAAATTTGTACTTCGAATCCTTACTTAATGCCCTATTATTATTGGCTCCAACAATCATAGTATTAGGTGCAATTCCTACGCTAGTATCAGTTTTATTGAGTAGAGACAGTAGAAATCTTGGTTATTGGACTGGCTTGGCATTCTCCAATTCTTCGATTGCAGGGGTATTTTCGATATTGTTTGCAGGGTTTTTTCTTATTTCTCATTTCGGCACTGAAACTTCATTTTATATTTTAATTTTCGCCAGCCTGCTCGTCTTAACTGTGATTTTTAAAAAGTATAGATTGATAGGTTTGGTTTTTATTTTGACTTGCTTTTCCTTAGCTCTTAACGTAATGTATTTGTCAAAGTCTGATCTTAATATAATGCATTCTGAAGATAGCCTGTTGGGGAGGTTAGAAGTTGTGGATATAGGGACTAAAAATGCGGAAGGTCGAAAAGAAATACATAGGTCATTCAATATAAATAATATACCTCAGTCAATTATTATAAAAGGAAGGCGACCAAGTTTTTCGGTCTACAAACATGTGCATTTAATCTCCTCTTTAACAACCTTAAAAGAGAATTCAGACATACTTTTAATTGGATTAGCTGGGGGAGCTATGGTTTCTGAATTGCATAGACATGGTCATCAGTTAACCGTCGTAGATATTGATAAAAGAATGAAAAGAGTTGCGTCAGATTTTTTTTACACGCCTTCTTTTGAATTTGTTGAAGATGATGGAAGACATTATGTCAATAGAACCAAGAAAAAGTTTGATATAGTCATCATTGATGTTTCTGCAGCTGAGACCCAACCATTTCATCTTTATACAATAGAAGCATTTAATCAAATAGAATCGATATTAAGTGATGATGGGATGCTAATTATAAATTATGTTGGTACACTTAATTACGATCAAGCAGCAACCTCAATGTTTAAGACTTTAAAACAATCCAATTTTAAGAATGTAAACATATGCTCAACGGATCCAAATATTTCAAACGATAATTTGTTTGTTGCATCTAAATCTGAAATAAATTGGAATGAGTTAAGTCCATCCAAACAAAATGCCTGCTGCTTGGCATTTTATGATATTGGTCAACTGATAGAACAAGAAATAATATTGGAACACTTTAAAGAATCGGAATATTATAGTATATTCCGCGATGATTTGCCAATTTTAGATCACTACAGAAAATTTATTTCGCATGAGAATCGTCTGTTTGCACTAAAAGAAGGTAAAAAGAACCTTAAGTAGAACCTTAAATAATCAATACGTTTAACAAATTGATGTAATGTTAATTATTTGGCATTAGATTGATTTTTGAATTAAATATTTGAAATTTTTTTGAAAACTATTTTACTAAAACCTGAATTTATGAGAATAAACAAACTTACGTTTCTTGTGGCCCTTATGTGCCTATCTTACGGGATGTCATATGCATGTCATCCTACGCAATTGATTAATCTTTCTATTACCACGGATCCTGCAACGGGAACTATTACCATGAATGGGGAGCATGATTTCGATGTTTCTTTTGGTTCCTATACTATTAATTCCGTTGCTGTAATGGATATGGGGGTTACTACTGTAACTTGTACGGATTGTCAAGCCGATATTACTTGTGTAGCTTCTGAATGGTCTATGGAATTGGTTGTTTGGTGTAGCAACGCAACTGAGGCTGATGGAACAAGCATGACTGTAGCACTTGGTGGTGGTCCGTATACTGGATGCGATTTTGGACCTGCTTACGATTTGTCAGGTTGTGATATAATCGATCCTTTTTTACAGGCTCAATCAGATGCACAAGTACAAACAGTGGCTTACCCTCCATTGGTTTTTTCTGGATTATGTCCGGGTGGTA
>JAHDHU010000095.1:0-6534 GCA_020631135.1 Saprospiraceae bacterium
TCATTGTTTTTATTTTTTGTTCAAATCTAATTTTTGGACAAAACAATTCTGTTCAATTCTATCAAACTGATTTGGAAGGCGCCATTAAAATGGCCGAAAGACAGGATAAAAATATTTTTGTCGATACCTATGCTCCCTGGTGCCAACCTTGCAAAGTATTAAATAAAGAATTTAGAAATCCTGACCTCGCCCGTTACTTCAATACAAACTTTGTCAATGTTAAAGTAAATATGGATTCCGACTTTGGAAAAGAGTTTAATGTCAAATTTGGCATCGTATTCTTACCCACCATTTTGATCCTCGATAAATATGGAAATCTAAAAGTCAAAATTGATCATTTAATTTCTGCTTATGAGCTCTTGGATATAGCCAAGCAAATCAATCAAGGCGATAGTTTTTACAGCAGTAATCCATACACAACAACAACGACTAAAAAACAAGCTATCCAGACGGAAGTGCAAACATCCAAACCTAGCACTACTCTATTAAGAGACGATTCTGCATATACCTATATAAAGAGTCCAGATACAGGCGCTACCATTCGAGTGCCAAAAGAAAAACCCGTTGAAACTAAAAACGAGGTCATTGAGGAGAAAAATCAAATCTCAGAAACAGACGAGTCAGGCGAAAAAATACTTTACGTATTGGGTGAGGGCGACCAACTGCCTCCAGTCATCTTAAAAGAAGAAGCCTATTTTAGAATGAAATTAATG
Source organism: Saprospiraceae bacterium (assembly GCA_020631135.1). GTDB lineage: Bacteria > Bacteroidota > Bacteroidia > Chitinophagales > Saprospiraceae > JAHDHU01. Next base: position 714 of record JAHDHU010000095.1, read on the forward strand.
GATGGCAGTCACAAACTGGCCGCTAAAAGTTATTTGGCAACGCAAAACGATTGGAGTACAGAAGAAAACATGCAGTTTATATTCGATTTTCTTTACGACACCAATAGTCCAGAATTTAAATTTCTTTTAGATAATAGATTCACATTCGAAAAGAAATTTGGAAAAGACAATATTCAAGAAAGTATAGAAATTTTAGTTTACACCAAATTAAACCAAGGATATCCTAGACCTAGCTTGGAAGAAGCCCGTCAATTATATTCTTATCTAAATCCTACCCATGCCGATCAATTGGCCAAACTTTATTTTATTGATCGCCTATTTTACGAAAACAACAACCTAATGCTCTTCAGGCAACAAGCAGAAGAATACCTAAAGGAATACAACAAGGACGACGATAACATTTTATATAAAATAGCTTTTTCGTATACGGACAAAGAGTTAAAAATCAACAAGACACTCAATAAAGCAATCAAAAATATGGAACGTGCAGTATCCATTCAAGACCAATCGTTCGAATACTGCTCCCTACTTGCTTCCCTTTATTATAAACAAAAAAGTAAAAAGAATGCATTGGCAACCGCTGAAAAGGCAATATCGCTAGCCAAAAGGTACAAGCATGATTACGGTTCAATAATGGTACTTATGGAAATGATAGAAAACCTTTAGTGCTTTAGTAAGTTCAACGATTCGACTAGAAAATTCATTAAGATTTAATAGCTAGATCCCTCGTTTTAAACAAGTGAAACAAAAAAGATATAGGTTTAACAATCCAATGATTCGAGTATTCTACAGTCTAGATTTTAATCTCTACATAAACGGGACAATGATCAGAATGAACCGCGTCGTGCAGTTGCCCTGAGGCCTCAATTTTTGATTTGAGATTTTTACTTATAGATATGTAATCGATCCTCCATCCTTTATTTCTTTTTCGAGCGCCCATTCTATAACTCCACCAACTGAAATTATCTGTAACGTCTGGATGTAGATAACGAAATGCATCAACAAAATCCTCTTCAAACCATTGGTTCATCCATTCTCGCTCTTCTGGTCGAAATCCAGAAGGCTTATCTTTTCTTTGAGGATTGTGAATGTCATGATCTAAATGCACGATATTATAGTCGCCTACAACAATGAGTTTCTTTCGTTCTTTTAAAAGTGCTTTAACCCATTGACCAAAGTCCTCTAAGTACTTCATTTTAAATGCATGTCGTTCTTCTCCGCTAGATCCAGAGGGGAAATAACAATTTAACAGCGTCCATGCTCCAAAGTCTGTACGCAATATTCTGCCTTCACTATCATAATCTGGCATGCCCGTGGTGGCCTCTATCAATTTTGCCTTCTTCTTAGCAAAAGTTGCTACACCACTATAGCCTTTTTTCTCTGCAGAATGTACATACCCTTGATAACCCAATTCTGCCATTTCCTCCATTGGCATTTGTTCTTCTAAGGCCTTAATTTCTTGAAAACAAATAATATCAGGATCTTCTGCTTCGACCCAATCAATGAGACCTTTTTTAGCCGCCGCTCTGATACCGTTTATGTTGTATGTTATCAACTTCATTTTAAAACAAAATCTTCTTCTGATTTACCAATATCTGAAGCGAGTTGACCACCTTTTATAGGATCCAAACTCATTCCTATTTTACCATTTCGGTGCTCTCTTGCTATTTGAGCTCCTCCCGGCAAGGTCAACCAATTTTCCCAACTCGTATAAAGACCTTTAACTGGAAGAATTTTTGTCCACATTCTCCATCCGGTTGGACGGTTATTTTCGTCTAAAATCCACATGTATTTGTCTCCCGGTGTAACTCCCCCAGAAGTATACGATGCCATAAGTCCTTTTTCACCATTGTCCATTTCGACTACGCTTCGTTTTACTCCTTTATCATAAATTTTAAAAGGCGCACATAGCCAAAATGAATCATTACACCAAATGCTCCATGCCTTTTTCCTTGCCTTTTCCTTCTTTTTACCTTCGAGTAACTTTCCATCACTGTATGCATTGATTTCGATGGTATTTAAATCCATCAAAACCGAAGTATTTCCGTATTCGATGATCGCCATTTCATCTCTTTTATTCCAATAATACTGGTGCTGTCCCCTAAATTTCCAACTGATAAAATTTAGTGTATCCCAAGCTTGCACGTCAAGTGACTCCAGCATTTGATTTGCTAATAAGTCAGCATTTTCACCCCCAATTTCATTGGGTTCGCTTTGACTTAACAGTTTTATTGCCAAGAATCCCACTATAAAGAGTATTGCGATTGCAATCCCTATCCATTTTAAAATTTTCATAATCCAATTTTATACAACGAGTATTGTTTAAGTTTGCCGTATTTTTAACAATTCAACCCTTGATTGGTTGAATAACGAATTAACAAACAATCTGATAATTTACAATGTACAAAAATCAGAAGGTAATTGTAGTCTTGCCTGCCTATAATGCAGCGGCTACACTAGAAAAAACATATAAAGAAATCCCTTTCGATCTAGTGGATGAGGTGGTGCTTTGCGACGACGCGAGCAAAGACGAAACCATTAAGAAGGCCAATGAGTTGGGTATAAATCACATCATTCAACACAAAAAAAATAAAGGCTATGGAGGCAATCAAAAATCACTTTACAATAAAGCGCTAGAACTCGGAGGAGATATTGTTATCATGCTTCATCCAGATTATCAGTATACACCTAAATTGATTCCTAGTATGGTTAATATTATTGGTGAAGGACTTTATCCCGTGGTTTTGGGCTCAAGAATCTTGGGTAAAGGTGCTTTAAAAGGAGGTATGCCCAAATATAAATATATTGCTAATCGATTTTTGACACTTTTTCAAAATATATTGATCAACTATAAACTTTCTGAATACCATACTGGATATAGGGCATTTAGTCGAGAAGTTTTAGAAGGTATTAATTTTAACCAAAACTCTGACGACTTTATTTTTGACAATCAAATGCTTTCACAAATCATTTATAAAAGCTTCGATATTGGAGAAGTGACTTGCCCAACTAAATATTTTGAAGAAGCATCTTCTATTAATTTAAAACGAAGTTCAATTTATGGCTTGGGTGTAATGAAAGTCTCTATCATGCATTTCTTACAACGTTTTTCGTTAGGAAAGTTTAAAATTTACAGTTGATTGAATATTCTAAGCACATTATTTTTGCAATTCAATACTAAGCCATGTTTAGATTTGAGCACGTAGAAATATTATGGTTTTTATTAGGAATACCTGCTTTGGTATTTATCTTTTATCTTTTACTTAAATGGAAGGAGAATCAGATTAGAAAACTGGGAGATCCTGCTGTCATAAAGCGATTATTTCCAAATTGGTCTGTGAAGAAAGAATGGCTCAAAACCATCCTATTGGCACTGGGGTTTTTCTTCGGAATCATAGCTTTGGCCAATCCACAATGGGGAAATCGCAAGCAACGCGTAACAGCAAAAAGTACTGATGTAATTCTAGCTTTGGATATTTCACAATCCATGATGGCTGAAGACATTTCGCCCAATCGAATTGAGGTGGCCAAACGTTTTACGGCACAACTCATAAAATCTTTACGCGGAGAACGCATTGGACTGATCTACTTTGCAGGAAGTGCATACATGCAAATGCCACTTACAAATGATTATGCTGCTGCCGAATTATTTATCAAAAGTGCGAATACTACTCAAGCAGGAACGCAAGGTACAGCGATCGCCGAAGCAATTGATTTAGCTCAAGTTTCATTTGGATCAGATAACCCCACGCAAAAAGCACTTATCATAATTTCAGATGGTGAGAACCATGATAATGAAGCCATTCAAGCCGCCAAGCAAGCAAAAGATAATGGCACCTTTATATATACGATCGCAGTAGGTTCAGAGGAAGGTGCAATGGTTCCTTTTATGAATAGAGGTAGAAAAGAGTTTAAAAAAGATCGTTCGGGAAACCCAGTAAAATCTGCTATTAATATTCCCATGATGAAAGACTTAGCAGATGCTGGCGGAGGTTCATTTTACATAATGGAGCAATCTCCCAAACTAATGAATCAAATAAAATCTGAAATCAATAAACTGGAAAAGAAAGAAGTAGAACAAAGATCTTTTACAGATTACGCCAGCTATTTTCAATACTTTTTATTGATTGCAATTCTCTTTTTTGTTTTCGAGCAATTTTTAAGCAACAGCTCCAACTCCTCCTGGAGCTTGAGAAAATTTCTAAATATTTAAGTATGGATACATCTATTCAAAAAATGATAAAACATTTATGTATTGTTTTCCTAGTGTGCATATTTAGCAATTTGTCAGCGCAGTCTGCACACGCTTCTCTTCGTGATGGAGATGAATATTACCAGAAAGAAGATTTTGCAAGTGCTGAACTTTCTTATCGAAAGGCCAATGAAAAAGATCCAACACTAAAATCTACCTTTAATTTAGGCAATAGCCTATACAGCCAAGAACGATATGAAGAAGCCATAGACTATTATCAATCCGCAGTGCAGCGTGCACAAGCTGGTGAAGAAAGCTCAAATGCATACTATAATTTAGGAAATGCCTATTTTAATCATCAGGATTTAGAGCAAGCCATAAGTGCCTTTAAAAGATCAGTGCTCGAAAACCCCAACAACAAAGAAGCACAATACAATCTCATTGTCTGTAAAGAAATCTTGAAACAGCAACAACAACAGCAGCAACAGCAATGCAATAATCCAAGTCAAGACCAAAATCAAGACAATAAAGAACAACAGGACCAAGAGGATCAACAAAGTCAAGAAGAACAACAACAAAACGGTGAGCAGCAGGATCAAGAGGAACAAAAGGATCAAGAAGAACAACAGCAAGAAGAAGAACAACAAGACAGTTCACAAATAAATAATGGTGAGGGTACAGCTTTTGATAGTTCACGTTTAGAAAAGCAAAGTTTGGATAGTATTGATGCTGCTAAACTTTTACAGATCATCGAGAGTGAAGAACAAAAAGTACAAGAAAAACTTAGGAAGTTTAACTCTAAGCGTAAAAAACAAGAAAAAGATTGGTAGACATGAAAAAAATACGCGCTCTTAGATTTCCATTACTGACTGTTGTTCTTTGCTTTACGATTTCAACAACAAGTAATGCTCAAGAGGGAAGCTTTAGTTGTTCAATTTATCAGGACACCTTATTGATCGGTAACTATATGGTTGTAGAATACGTTGCTGAAAATCTCAGTGGCGACTATGTGGCTCCAGATTTTACTGATCTAAACGTAATCAGTGGACCTAACATGAGTACATCAATGCAATTCATCAATGGAAAAACCACCCAAACAATACGTTACTCTTATTACATCAAACCAGAAACTACTGGGACGTATTTTATTCCACCCGCGTATTACTATAATGGTGAGGAGAGTTTTGAAACCGAACCATTAGAGTTTGAAGTTATCGAAAACCCAGAAGGTATTATTACACAACCTAAACAAAAAAACGAAGGCTTTAACTCTGATTTTTTTGACTTTAGCTTTCCTAAGTTCAATTTTGAATATGAAGCGCCAAGATCGGATTCTAAACCTAATAAAAAAGAAAAGGAATCGGATTCCAAACGAAAATTAAAGAAAATATAAACCTTGATTGTTTCTCTAAAAAATATGGTCAGACCGCTTAAGTATTTTCTAATCATTATATGCATATTTTCTATTGGTAGTATCCACGCCCAAGTAAAATTTTATGCTAAAGCCGATGCTAGAAAAATTATAGAAGGTTCTTATATAGAATTAAGTTTCACACTTGAAAATGCACGAGGCACCAATTTTAAAGAACCCCGATTTGATGGATTAAAAAAGATACAAGGCCCCTCTAC
>JAHDHU010000095.1:6634-8955 GCA_020631135.1 Saprospiraceae bacterium
TACACTACTCTTGATATTCGTAGTTATAACATTGATTCCCAAGATGACTTTGACGGTTTTTTTGTCGAACAAATAAAATGGAATAGAACCAATGCACAACGAGAAATCATTAATGGCGTTGAGTATTTTACTAAAGTATTGGCACGCTATTCTTTATTTCCACAGCAAACCGGAACCTATGATTTTGAAGCTTCAAATATTACCTTGGGCGTTTCTACAGGACAACGTCAAAGGGGCTTTTTCTTTTCACAATCCACAAAACCTCTACGTGTAAGAACGAACCCCCTAAGAGTACTGGTAGATAATGTCCCTCGAAATGCTCCAGCAGATTTTTCAGGAGCGATTGGTAGTTTTAATCTTAAGAGTACGGTAAGTAAAAGGTCTTTTACTACCGATCAATCACTAACGGTTAGAATGACTATTAGCGGTGATGGTGATATGAGAATGGTGCAAGCTCCAAAATGGAAAGCCGATCCGGGATTGGAATTTTACGATCCTAATTTAATAGAAGAAAATACCGCTCACCGAGAAGGAAAAATCGTTCACAACAAGGTATACGAATACCTCATCACTGCAGAAAAACCAGGAACATACACGCTCGAACCATCAATGAGCTATTACAACGTAGAGCGGGATAGTTTTATACAGCTTACTCAGGGCGCTTCTAAAATAATGGTTGTTCAAGGAGAATCTAAAAACAACTACGTCGATCTTGAAAAGGAAGAAGAAAAAATATTTGATACGATAGCAGAAAGTACAAGCTTCAAAACCAAGGAAGGTGGGTTTTATGGATCGATGGTCCATAACGTGCTCTTGCTATTACTATTTGGTTCGCTTGCTGCTGTCTTTGTGTATAAGAAAAAGCTTGAAAACGATGGAAGTCTTGATCCGGCATTTATTCGAAAACAAAACGCTGCTAAGGTAGCACTTGATAGATTAAATCATGCGGAACAGTTCGTGGGAGTCCGGGATCACAAATCGTATTATGAACATGCCAGTTTAGCACTCAAACATTTTCTAAACGATCGATTCGATATTCCGGCAGTGACACTTAAAAAAGCAGAATTATTAAATCAATTACGTGAGCATAATTTTGACGAGGATGTATCTGAAAAAATATCGCAAGTAATTAACAAATCAGAGCAAGCCTTGTATGCACCAATTACTGTAGCCGATATGGAAGGTAGCAGTAAACTCATTAATGAAATAATACAGTCCCTAAATAATGATACTATCTAATAAGAATGGTAAATCACTGTCAAAATCAATGAAGTCAATAATCTTTGCGTTCTTGATTCCACTTTTCGGAATTTCACAAATCAATCCTAGCTTTGATCCAATTCCTGCAAGCTTTAATATTAATTCAAGTAATCCTATTTATGCTACTCATTTAAATTATGATAGCATAGATTTAACGAAACAAATCTTTCATCTCTTTTTACCAGATTCAACCAATAATTACCCGTTAGTAGTATATATTCATGGCGGTGGATACATTGGAGGAACTCCCAATAATGTGCTCAATAACGCTGGTTTACAAAATGACATTAAATATTTTTTAGAAAACGGTTTTGCTTACGCCAGCATAGGATATCGACTTATCGAAAACAATGGTATAGATACCGTAGGGGTTATAAAATGCCTCAACGATGGAAAACGTGCATTACAATATATTCGTTACTACGCAGATGATCTATTTATTGATAAGGATAAGATTGCATTGACCGGAGGGTCTGCAGGAGCCAGTACCAGTTTTTGGTTAAGTACTCGATCTGATATGAGTGACGATAATGCTACAGATCCTGTTTTGCGAGAATCCACTCGTGTTTGTGCTGCTGTATTGAATGGTTGTCAGGCTACTCTGGATCTCTATAAATGGGAAACTCAAGTGTATCATGATTTTGATGGGATGGGTACCCATTTCACGCTAGATAGCATGGAGAATTTAATGGGGTTCCAGAGGGGTTCTAATTTTTATGGCGGCTTTGATTCCATTTACCAAATGATTAATGACCCTTTATTGATAAAATACCGACAAGATGTTGATCCATTGTATCATATCTCTAATGATGATCCCCCCCTTTTCCTACAAAGTACATCACAAGCTGTACATCCCAGTCAAGATCTATTTCACCATTCTTTTCATGCGCGTGAAATAATAAATGCTGCGATGTCCGAAAATTTGTCAGAGATAAAAGCAAACGTTCCTGCATTATCTTTAAATACCACAGGCGGTGAGAGTCGAAACGATTTTTTAATTCGACAGCTCAACAATTGTTCGATTACATCAGGACTAGAGGATTTACATTTAAATCAGAATT
>JAHDHU010000096.1 GCA_020631135.1 Saprospiraceae bacterium
AATCCAGATGCTGAATCTCTTGCTTCAACTAAATCCACTAAAGTTTCGTCTTGAAGCTTCTGTTTATTTTTACGGGGTATCTTAGTTCTTTGTTTAGCCATTTTTAAGCTTTATCTAAAAGTCGTGCAAAGTTAACAATAGTCTTATTTAATTATCAAAAACAGATAAAAAAAGGCGATATCAAAATGACATCGCCGAATTACTCTTTTAAACCCTATTTAGGTGAGGAATGGGTAATTTTCTTGAATGTAATTATCGTCGTATAATTCTGAAGCTAGAGGAAATTCTGACTCATCAGCAAATTTATAAGCTTCATTCATTTCTTCAAGAATATCATTTTTGATTTTATCCATTTGTTTCTGAGTGACCAATTTGTTGGAAACAATCTTTTTTTCCATCAAGACCACTGGATCTTTTTCTTTGTAATCATTAAGCTCCTCCTTGGTTCTATATTTACCTGGATCAGAAACGGAATGTCCTTTATATCGATATGTTTTTATTTCTAAAAAATACGGACCTTTTCCAGCTCGGATATGCTTTGCAGCTTTTTGAAGTGCTTCGTGTACCGCTTCTGGATCCATTCCATCGACTGGTTCAGACGGCATATCAAATGCCTCGCCTACAGTAAAAATATCCTTAACATTACTTGTTCTTTCCACAGATGTACCCATCGCGTATCCATTGTTTTCTACGATATAGAGAACTGGTATTTTCCAGTTCATGGCCATGTTAAAAGACTCATAAAGTGCTCCTTGACGAGCTGCTCCATCACCAAACATGGTGACACATAAATTTTTAGTCCCTCTATATTTTTCAGCGAAAGCGATCCCCGTTCCAATTGGAATCTGAGCTCCTACAATTCCGTTTCCTCCGAAATAATTATGTTCTTTAGAAAAGAAGTGCATAGAACCTCCTTTTCCTTTTACACATCCTGTTGCTTTTCCAAATAATTCTGCCATACACGAATTAGAATCCATGCCTCTTGCCAAAGCTACACCATGTTGTCTATAAGCAGTTACGAGCTTGTCATCTTCAGTAATTCCTGTTGTAAGACCTGCGGCGATCGCCTCTTGACCTATATAAACATGACAGAAACCACGAACCTTTTGCTGACTATATGCGAGTAAGGTTTTTTCTTCAAACTTCCGAACACGAAACATGATATTGAACCATTTTAAGTAAGTCTCTTTATCATATTTCAGATTAGTTTTTGAAGAACTCTTCACATTTTTCTTCTCTAATACTTTTGGCATTGCTACAGTTTAAATTTCTTAACTTATGTTTACAATTCAATACGAACCGATAAAGATAAATATTCCTTTGGGCTTTTACCTTCATAAAATTAAATTGATAAATTTTAAAAATCATCTGAAATTTTCGGATGAATTGAACTCAAAGTTCAATGCAATAGTTGGATCCAATGGAATCGGGAAAACCAATCTTTTAGATGCAGTACATTATGTAGGTTTGGCTAAAAGTAAATTTGCATCTAGTGATAAGGATTTGGTGAGTTTTGGAGAAAACTTCTTCCGCATCGAGGCGGAATTAAATAATGATACTGATAACGATCGCGGAAAAATGATCGTCAAATTTCAGAATGGTAAGAAGAAAGAATTAAGTTGGAATAATAAAAAATTATCCAAGCGCTCAGATCACATCGGAAAAATACCTATTGTATTGATAAGCCCAAATGATATGGTTGAGCTTTTCGCAACTAGTGAAAGTCGAAGAAAGCTTTTAGATTCTACATTAATACAATTTGATAGAATTTATCTGAATCATTTGGTAACCTATAATCAATTGCTCAAACAGAGAAATGCTCTTTTGAAGCAACTAGCAGAAAATAGAACCTGGAATGAAACTTTAGTCGAAGTATTGGATGAAAAAATGAAAGATTCAGCTGAGTTTATTTTTAAAAGAAGAACGGAGGAATCTCAGGTATTGGTGCCTGTATTTAGAGCTATTCACCAGGATTTAACGAATCATAATGAAACATGTAGTTTGAGCTATCAAAGTGAATTAGAGGATATTGGCTGGCTGGATTTGATGAAACAAGCACGTGAAAAGGATCGCATTCTCAGAAGAAGTACAAGTGGAGTCCATAAAGACGACTTGGTCTTTTTAATGGAAGAAAAAAAGCTTAAATCTTTTGGTTCACAAGGACAACTTAAGAGTTTTGTCTTTGCTTTGAAGTTGGCTCAATTTCATTTTATAAAGCAGAAGACAAACTTGAAACCGATACTGATCCTAGATGATATTTTTGACAAATTAGACGATGATCGTGTAAAATCTCTTATCTCAATTATTTCGGATGACAGTTATGGACAGATTTTTATTAGCAATACTTCTGAAGAAATGATCACAGGAATTTTCAATTCTTTGAACTTAAATCATAAGATTATTCGTTTACCAATTGAAATTGAGGACTAATGAAAAGATTTTATGACGAACATATAGGCGACGCCATGAAGAATTTTCTTAAAAAAGGAAATGCGAAGTTGGCCAACAACTATTACGAAAATAAAATCAATTCCATTCTTCAAGATAAGCTAGGGAGTTTGTTGGCAGGATTTACGGCACAAGTCACATTCGCGAATGCGAAGCTCATCATAAAGGTGGATTCATCATCTCTCAAAAATGAATTGCTCAATGGAAAGGATCAATTGAAAAAAATTGTTAATAAAGAACTGGGAGAAATCATTGTACAGACAATTATTGTACAATAAAAAAAACCGCCTCCTTTAGAAAAGAAGACGGTTTTTATATCTAACAGATTTACTTATTTCTCAAGAATTAAGCTTTTTGCTATAAATCCTTCATCTGTAATAATTTTAAGTGTATAAGCTCCACTTGGAATATCAGTGGTAACGATTTTCATTATTCCAGACTGAGCGTTTTCAAGTGTTTGACTTAGTACCAACTTACCTTGTATATCGAACATTTCAACTTTAACATTTGAAGTGTTGTCAAGATTAAACTCTACAAATACATCACTTACTGATGGGTTAGGGTAAACACTAACATTTAATGTTTGGTCTAACTCATTAGAATTTAATAATCTTCTTTTGATCAATTTTGTTTCACTCCATAGTTGGTTAATGCCATAGCCATCAAGACCTGTAGAAGCAAAATCTCCTAATGTACCATCAATCAAAGGCTCAAAGTAAGTACCTGCGGCAGTGGTGCTGCCATAAATACCCCAATGTGCAAATTGCGTAGATGAAACATCAAAATTTCTAAGATTATTAACAGGAAGACTTGCATTATAACTCAATAGATTGATTTGACTGGTAGCAACTAAAGGTCTTGTTATGAATGCCAACAAGTAATCAGTATTAGCTTCAAGATCAATATATTCACCAACGAATGTTCCATTACCATCAGCTTTCCATAAAGGAACTGTGATGATACTCTTATCAGCAATAGTATCTAAAACGATAGTGGTTGCACCAACAATTTCTCTTTCGTCTGGCTCAAGTGTTCCGTTTAAGTTTGAATCACCGTTGCCTAGCTTCAATAATTGAATGTCAACGAATCCAGAAGCATCCGCTTCAAAAACACCAAAAGTTACATTTTCAACAGTTAAATCATCTCCGTCAGCATCAACAGCGTTGAATACTTTAAATGCATTACCAGCAGCGTAGTAAGGAGCAAAAGAATTACCATCAGGACCGAAAATTGATCCATCAGTCATCGCTTCCATATTAAATAAATCGTTTGCAGGATCAGCATCACCATTCGCAGCATCTACATCAGCTTGACTTGGTGTACTTTGGAAAGTATTTTCGGAAACTTCAAAGTAGAAAGGAACTGTATTGTTATCTAAGTTTACGTCATTTGGAACTCCAATGATGTAGTTACCTGTATATCTACCTTCTGAAAGATTGGTATCGTTGTAACCAAATGGGAATAAATTGTTTTGACCTGTATCAGTGTCACAATTCATTAAATCTAATGTGTCTTCACTAAAGGAGTTATTGAAAACTTCAGATCCTGCTGGATCGAAAATTTCAACACCCAATGAAATATCAGTTGCAGTTTGATCTCCTGTATTTACTAGATCAATAGTAAATGGCATCTCTATACCTTGGTTAACTGGAGTTCTCCATTGTGGAGGAGTCGCATAAAAGGCAGCGTTCATGCTTACGTCAGAACCAGAAGGGTAGTAAGCCAATCTTACATCATCAACGATCCAATAGTAGTAATTACCATTCATTCCAAATCTAAATGCCAAGTTATTAGCAGTAGATAAACTCGAAGGAACAGGTATTCTAACAGTTTCGTTTACGTTAGGTCCATTGGTTGTCGCCAAAGGTGCAGGATTACAACCACCTGTCCATGTTACGCCATTAGAACTAAATTCCACGAGGTATTCCGAAAAGAAATGTCTGTATGCGTGAGAAAACTCCAAGAATAATGCATTATCAGCAGGAATGGTAAACTGTGTCAAGTCGATTAAAGGAGATTCTAAGTAACCAAATCCAGTTGGAGCCACACATCCACCAGCACCACTTCCGATAAATGCCGCTCCCATGCCACCATTATCAAGATAATCTGAACAGAAAACCATGGCACCGTTACAAGCAGTAGGCGAGCCAATTGTAAAGTTTGTAAATGAACCACTTGCTATACCGTTAATGTCATACCACCAAGTAGAATCACAAGCATTCTCACTATTGTTGATCGTCCAATTACCAATACCACCATTAAAATCACCTTCTCCAGTGTTTCTTCCCCAAACTACATTATCACCATAATTTGGTGGGACACATTGATAAGCTAATCCCATTTCGATACAAGCGCCTTCAGCCTCAACTCTGATTGTTTGACAATCTTGATAAGACATACCAGCAACTGCTACAGAAACATTCATTCCTAAGCCTGCATCACCAATTCCAGGGATTCCCTCACTTGGATCATTATTACAAATAATTACTGCAATTGCTCCAGCGTTTTGAGCTTCTAAAGCTTTAAAGTCGAAATTACAATCACCTCTATCGATAAAAGCGAACTTACCGATTACGTTTGAAATTGTACCATCACAAGCATCTGTAACTGTTCCCATTCCATCGTCGACAAAAGTACCTTCACCTGTTATGGTATTGGTTTCTTGGTCACCAAATGCTGTAGTAATAGCGATTTGATAATCACCAGCTATACTACTTGGAGAGGTAACTGTTAATGTGTTTACCAACTGAGCATTCATCATTCCGGCAAATGCCAAGAAGAACGCAGCAGTAAGTACAACATTTTGTGTAAAGATTTTCTTCATGTTATTGATTTTAAAAATTTAATTTCTGTTAGTTTAATTTAATGACGAATAAATGATAAAAATATAAAATAAATTAGTCTATACTTTGGACATTCCGTGTTATTTGTCACACATATTTAATTTTAATGTCTTCTTGGACATTTCGCCATGAATTTGCGAACTCTTCTTGGATTAAGGGATGAACTCCAACTTTGAGGCAACTCATAAATCCGGCTAAATTGGCTTTGGCGCCCATTTCTTCCAATTGATCACCATTACAATATGCATCGACCAGAAGAGCAAGTACTGCATCTCCCGCTCCGCAAACGTCAATGGAATCATGTTTATAACCATCAATAAGGATGGATTTATCTCGATTTTGTATGAAAATTCCACTTTCTCCCAAAGTCACTACGACTATTTCAATGTTCATCTCTTTTCTAAGTGTAGAAGCATTTTTAGCTATTTCAGCAATACTAATTTGAGTTAAACCTAATGAGGTAAGAAATTCGTTTCTATTTGGTTTAAAAATAGCTGCATTGCAATAGCTTCTATAATTTTTTACTTTGGGATCTACTGCAAAAGGAATTTTTTTTGAATGTAGGATTTGAGTGCAAAATTTTATGGTTTTCTCGTTAAGTACTCCTTTGTTATAGTCTTGAAAAATTACAAATGAAACCTCTTCATGGGCAATAACACTCTCAAAATGATGGCAAATTTTTTCAATAGTTTCTACCTCTAAGTCTTCGCTCTTTTCGTGATCAACTCGTAACTGATGTGTTTGGTTGACAATGATTCTTTTTTTTGCGGTGGTTGGACGATTTGATTCTTTGAGAAAAACACCATTGATGCTGGTTTGTTGGATTAGTTTGGATAATTCAACCCCATCGGAATCGTCGCCTATACAGGCCAAAAGTGTGCATTGATAACCGAAATTTGAAATGGTCGAAGCTACATTTCCGGCTCCACCGATGGTGCTCATAGTTTTTTCTTGGAGTACTACAGGCACATTGGCTTCCGGAGATTTCCTACTTGAGCTACCATAAATATATTTGTCAAGCATCAAATCGCCGACGATCAAAATATGTTTAGCTTTCATTTTAGGCATCAGGTTCTAGAAAAGAGTGGCAATATTCGACAATATTTTTAACTGGATTGGGATAATTCTCGAAAAAATGATTCAGTTCTTTGGATACAGTTTTTGCCATTTCTTCATTTTTTAATAGAAGTTTTGCTTGTTTTTCAAAAGTTTCGGGAGAATCTATTGGGTGAACCCAATTGTTGTGTATAAAATGCTCAGCTTCCCAAAAGTTTTCGTGTTTTGGGCCGATCAAAACTGTTTTTCCCCAAACACAAGCTTCTAAAATATTGTGAATACCTTTTTCAAAACCTCCACCAATGTATACAAGATCTGCCCACTGATAAAGATCAAAAAGAACCCCTATTTTATCCACTAGGCAGTTGGTCTTATCAGTTTGATTTCTAATAATATCATCTAAACCAATGAGCGGAATATTTAAAGAACTGGTGATAGATTGAATGTTGCTTTTGTCAACTTCGTGAGGGATAATGAAATAAAAATATTGAGGATTGTTGCGAATGAAATTTTGACAAATTGAAATATCGCTTTGATAGATACTAGCAAGCAAAATGACTTTTTTGTTTTGTCCAATAAGTTTTAAAGCTGGATTAGGTTGCGGATTATTCTTTCGATTTAGGGTTCGTGTAACTCTTGTGTCACCTGCAACGGTAATATTTTTGAAACCGATGTTTCTTAAAATATCAAAAGTCTTTTGTTCGAGGCAATAAATTTTCTTGGCCTTTAAAAGTGGTCGTCGCAATGGACTAAAAATAGGATTTAGCAAGAAGTGATTCTTTTTGAGGTAGAAAGCATTAAAAATTAAAGGGATCTTAACTCGATGAATTTCAGAAAGCATAGAAAACCAAAGATCATTTTTATTCCAAATGACTAATGCTGGATCAAAATGTTGAAGGAGAATTTTGGCATTTCGCTTAGTGTCTAAAGGTAAAAGAAATGCAAAATCTATTTCCGGATAATTGGAAATATGATCATAGCCTGAATGCGAAAAGAGACTAACTACAATTGAATCTCCTTTTTGTTTAAATTCTTTTATTAAAGGAAATGCTTGTTCTAGTTCACCCAAAGAACTGCAATGAAACCAGATCGAATTTTTAAATTTTTTGAGTTCTTCAACTTTAAAAGCCTTTCTATCGGAGCGCCACCTCTTTGCTTTGGTTGAGAAAAATTGGGCAACCCAAATTCCGAGACCAAATAAATTTATTGCGAGCTTGTAAATAAATGATGTCAATAATAGATTTCCTCTGATTTATCAAATTTGTAAAATACGAGCATCATTCCAACTTGTAGTCCAAGATTCAAATCCAATCTAGAACTTTTAAATTCACTCGGGTCTACTCCGAAATTGAAGTTTCTTAAGCTCTTAGTAAAAGATTCTTTAAAGTTTAAACCTGCGTAAAAATTCAACCTTTTATTCTTGCCAATTCTTTGATAACCAACGAATTGATTTAATGATATTCCCCCAACTTTTCGATCATAGCCAAACTTATAATCTCCACTGGCTTGTGTCAAGGATCTAGAATCATCTTGTATCCTGATCCAATACATGGAATAGCCAAGACCAAAACCTAGTTTAATTCCACTTCGAGAATTGGGTTTGAGTGCATAAGTTTTTGCCACAGAACCACTAAAATCTATACCACGCATTCTTAAGAATACAATGGCATCTCTTCCATCAGAACCTATGATCAATCCTTCTGAAGTTCTTAGATTTTCCAGTACATCTTCCTTTACGCGATTACCAAAGTAGAATTGCGTGTTGATTCCAAATTGATAATTCTGCTTATTTAGAACCGAAATCCCTGTTCCAATTGTGCCAAAAAGCCCAAATCTATCAGCTAAATCTGCCATGGGTATTACTTGGCCGTAGTTAAATTCGACGATTCTAATTTTGCCCATGAAACTTGAATCCACTTGTGCGTTTGCGAAACAAACAAAAACACAAAAAAAGATGGTAGAGAAGGTCTTTATCATAAGTTGTCGAAGTTAATTACTTATCGAATAATAGAACGGACTTTAGCTTAACTTTGTGGGCTTTTGTCCGAATATTCCAAAAGGGTATTTATTAAGGGTTGAAGAAAATGAATACGATATTGAATAAAATTGACTATTCTTCCGTTGTCTTCTTGGAGTTTTTGAAAACCCTTTTTAGTGGCTTGTCGTGTGAATTATTCTAATTAATTTTCAATGTATCTATCATGGCAATTGAACGTCTTTATTGAAGTTATGTCGAAAGTATCTTTTTGGCGAAATTATTGCATATACTAACAGATACATATTAAGATTTAATTTTATATAAAATTTTAAAATGATTTATTGCTGAGG